>NZ_JBEXUI010000001.1:0-74350 GCF_040614395.1 Nocardia sp. NPDC005998
CCAACCGAATTCGCGGTGCACGCGACCCACGGACCGGTGGCGCAGGGGCTGGTCGGCGCGGTGCCGATCGGCCTGCCCGTCTGGAATGCCCAGGCGTATGTGCTCGATGCCCGCCTGCATCCGGTCGCACCGGATGTCGCGGGTGAGCTCTATCTCGCGGGTGCGCAGTTGGCGCGCGGTTACTTCGGACGCGCCGATCTGACCGCGGATCGCTTCGTTGCCAACCCTTTCGGCGCGTCCGGTGCACGCATGTACCGCACCGGTGACCTGGTCACCCGCAATGCCAACGGGGCCATCGTTTACTTGGGCCGCACCGACTTCCAGGTCAAGTTGCGTGGTCTGCGCATCGAGCTCGGTGAGATCGAAACCGCCCTGACCGCGCACGATGCGGTCGCACAGGCCGTGGCGCTGGTGCGCTCGGATGCCCGTACCGGCGATCAGCTGGTCGGCTATGTGGTGCCGGTGAACGGCGGCGAGGTGGATGTCGACGAGCTGCGCAGGCACCTGACCGGGCAGCTGCCGTCGTACATGGTGCCCGCGGCACTGCTGGTGCTCGACGCCATGCCGCTGAACCCGAACGGCAAACTCGATCGCCGCGCACTGCCCGAACCCGCCTTCGAGGCACGGGAATTCCGCGCGCCGTCGACCCCGATCGAGGAGATCGTGGCCGATACCTTCGCCGAGGTGCTCGGTCTGTCGAGCGCCGAGGGCGGGCGCGCGGTCGGTCTCGACGACGACTTCTTCGATCTCGGCGGCAACTCGCTGATCGCCACCCAGGTGGTCGCCCGCCTCGGCGCCGCACTCGATACCCGCATTCCGGTGCGGCTGCTGTTCGAGGCGCCGAATGTGGCCGCGCTGGCCGCGCGGATGGAGGCGCAGCAGGGCACCGGCGGTCGCCGGGAGCTGGTCGCCGGACCGCGGCCGGAACAGATTCCGCTGTCGCTGGCCCAGCAGCGGATGTGGTTCCTCAACCGCTTCGACAACCAGACCGCCGTCAACAACATCCCGCTGGCGGTCCGGCTCACCGGTGCACTCGATACCGATGCGCTGCGGCTGGCCGTCGCGGATGTGATGGACCGGCACGAGGTGTTGCGCACCGTCTACCCGGAGACCGCCGATGGCCATGGCGTGCAGGTCGTGCTGCCCGCCGGTCAGGTCCACCTCGACCTGACCCCGGTCGTGGTGTCGGAGACCGATATTCGCGATCGCATCAGCGAGCTGGTACTGACCGGCTTCGATGTCACCGCCGAGGTTCCGGTGCGGGCCAAGCTGTTCCGGCTCGAGGCCCCGATGGACGGGTCGCTGCCGGATACCCACGTGCTGGTCTTCGTGGTGCACCACATCTCCGGTGACGGCTGGTCGGTGCGTCCGCTGGCCCGCGATGTGATGGTCGCCTACGCGGCCCGCAACCGTGGCGAATCGCCCGCCTGGGCGCCGCTGCCGGTGCAGTACGCCGACTTCGCGCTGTGGCAGCGCGAAACCCTCGGCTCCGAGGACGATCCGGCCTCGCTGATCGCCAAGCAGGTCGCGTACTGGTCCGAAAGCCTGGCGGGACTGCCCGATCAGCTGGACCTGCCATCGGATCGTTCGCGTCCGGCCATCGCGTCCAACCGCGGTGACGTCTACGAATTCGGCATCGACGCACAGCTGCTGACCGAACTCAACGCACTGGCCCGCGCACAGGGCGCGAGCCTGTTCATGGTGGTGCACGCGGCGTTCGCGGCACTGCTGGCGCGACTGTCCGGTACCGACGACATCGCCATCGGCACCGCCGTCGCCGGTCGCGGTGAGGCCGTGCTCGATGACGCGATCGGCATGTTCGTCAATACGCTGGTGCTGCGTACTGCGGTCGATGCGGGTGCGTCGTTCACCGAGCTGGTCGCCCGGGCCCGGGAAACCGACCTGGCCGCCTTCGGCCACGCGGACCTGCCGTTCGAGCGGCTCGTCGACATCCTCAATCCGGCCCGTTCGCAGGCGCGGCATCCGCTGTTCCAGGTGATGCTGTCGTTCCAGAACACCGGCGAGGCGGCATTCGAACTGCCCGGCCTCGAGGTGGCCGGCGTTCCGCTCGATGTGGTGACCGCGAAATTCGATCTGCATCTGAACCTCGCGGACCGGATCGACGCGGCCGGCAATGCCGACGGCATGACCGCCGAATTCGCCTATGCGACCGATATGTTCGACGCCCGCACCATTGCCGGTGTCGCGCAACGGCTGGTCCGCCTGCTGCGCGCGGTGGTCGCGGATCCGGCCGCCGCGGTCGGTGACGTCGATCTGCTCGATGCCGCCGAACGCACGAAGGTGCTCGACACCTGGAACGACACCGCGCATGTCGTCGACGCCGAGCTCACCCTGGTCTCGATGTTCCAGGCCCAGGCCGCCCGGAGTCCGAAGGCGACCGCGCTGACGTTCGAGGGGACGAGTCTGTCCTACGGCGAGTTCAGCACACGGGTGAATCAACTCGCGAGGCATCTGATCGCACTGGGTGTCGGACCGGATTCGATGGTCGCGCTCGGTATGCGCCGGTCCTTCGAGCTGGTGATCGGCATGTACGCGGTGAGCGTCGCCGGTGGTGCGTATGTGCCGCTGGATCCGGATCATCCGGCCGAGCGCACCCGGTATGTGCTCGACACCGCGGACCCGGTGTGCGTGCTGACCACCGCGGCCGACGAATTCGACGCGGGCAGCACTGCGGCGCTGGATATCGCGGCGCTGGATCTGTCGGCGTACTCCGACGAGCCGGTGACCGATGCGGAACGTCTGGTGCCGCTGCGGCCTTCGAATACCGCGTACGTGATCTTCACCTCCGGTTCGACCGGTCGCCCGAAGGGTGTCGCGGTCAGCCACGTCGCCATCGTCAACCGCCTGGTCTGGATGCAGTCCGAATACGGGCTGGATCGCGGCGATGTGGTGCTGCAGAAGACGCCGGCCACCTTCGATGTGTCGGTCTGGGAATTCTGGTGGCCGCTGCAGGTCGGGGCGCGCCTGGTCATCGCACGGCCCGACGGGCATCGCGATCCGGCGTACCTGGTGCAGACCATTGCCGAGGAGCAGGTCACCACGGTGCACTTCGTGCCGTCCATGCTGTCGGTGTTCGTGGCCGATGACCGGGCGGGCGAATGCTTCGACCTGCGCAATGTCTTCGCCTCCGGTGAGGCGCTGCCCGCGGTGACCGCACAGCGGCTGCGCGAGCTGACCGGTGTCTGGCTGCACAACCTGTACGGTCCGACCGAGGCCGCGGTCGACGTCACCTATCACGAGGTGACCGACGCCGACACCGTCTCGGTGCCGATCGGTGCTCCGGTCTTCAATACCGAGGTGTACGTGCTGGATTCACGGCTGCACCCGGTTCCGATCGGTGTGCCGGGTGAGCTGTACCTCGCGGGTGATCAGCTGGCGCGCGGCTATGTGGCGCGTCCGGATCTGACTGCGGATCGCTTCGTGGCCAACCCGTTCGGCACCGGCGGGCGCATGTACCGCACCGGTGACCTGGTCACTTGGACGGCGAATGGTGAGCTGGAGTACCTGGGCCGCACCGACTTCCAGGTGAAGCTGCGCGGTCTGCGTATCGAACTCGGTGAGATCGAATCCGCGCTGACCGCGCTGGATGCGATCGCCCAGGCCGCTGTGGTGGTCCGCTCCGACGATCGCCTCGGTGATCAGCTGGTCGGCTATGTGATCGCGGCGGCCGACCGTAGCGTCGATATCGACGCGGTGCGTGCCGAACTCGCGGCCGATCTGCCCGCCTACATGGTGCCGACGGCCTTCGTCGTGCTGGACGCGTTCCCGCTCAATGCCTCCGGCAAGCTCGACCGAAAGGCATTGCCCGCTCCCGTCTTCGAGGCGAAGGTGTTCCGCGCACCGTCGACCCCGATCGAGGAGATCGTGGCGAGCATCTACTGCGACGTGCTCGGCATCGCCCGGGTCGGCCTGGACGACGACTTCTTCGAACTCGGCGGCAACTCGCTGCTGGCCACCCAGGTGACCGCGCGCATCGGTGCGGCGCTGGATACCCAGCTCGCGGTGCGCGACCTGTTCGAGGCGTCGACGGTCGCCGCGCTGGCGGCCAAGGCCGAACACAATGCCGGATCCGGCCGCACCAGGCCGCGCCTGGTGGCCGGGGAGCGCCCGGCCCGTATTCCGCTCTCGCCCGCGCAGCAGCGGTACTGGTTCCTCAACCAGTTCGATACGGCCACCTCGGCGGTGGACAATATTCCGCTCGCCGTGCGGCTGTCCGGTGCGCTCGATGTGGCGGCGCTCGAGCAGGCGCTCGGTGACGTCTTCGCGCGGCACGAGGTGCTGCGGACCACCTACCCGAGTTCGGCCAGCGGTCCGCACCAGGTGATCCAGCCCGCCGATCAGGCCGTCCCACGGCTGACCGTCACCGATATCGACGAGTCGGATCTGCTGCGCATGGTCATCGAATTCGCGCTCACCACCTTCGATGTCACCGTGCAGGTGCCGCTGAAGGTCGGGCTGTTCCGGATCGCCGAACACGATCACGTGCTGGCGTTCACGGTGCACCACGTCTCGGCCGACGGTTCGTCGATGGGCCCGCTGGCCCGCGATGTCATGGCGGCGTATGTGGCACGGGCGCAGGGGGAGATCCCGCAGTGGGCGCCGTTGCCGGTGCAGTACGCCGACTACGCGCTGTGGCAGCGTTCGGTGCTCGGCTCCGAGGACGATCCGGAATCGCTTGCCGCACAGCAGGTCGCCTACTGGCAGTCCACGCTGGCGGGTCTGCCCGATCAGCTGGAGCTGCCCGCGGACCGGCCGCGTCCGCCCGCGCAGAGCTTCCAGGGCAAGGCGATTCGCTTCGAGATCGCGCCGGATAAGCACGCTCGCCTGCACGAATTGGCGCGGGCCAATAACGCCTCGCTGTTCATGGTCGTGCACGCGGCGCTTGCGGTGCTGCTGGCCCGGCTGTCGGGCACCGACGACATCGCCGTCGGTACGCCTATTGCGGGTCGTGGCGAGCGCGAACTCGATGATCTGATCGGCATGTTCGTCAACACCTTGGTGTTCCGCACCCGGGTGCGGTCCGGCGATACCTTCGCCGATCTGCTCGCCGATGTGCGCGAACGGGATCTGGAGGCGTTCGCGAACGCCGATGTGCCGTTCGAGCGGCTGGTCGAGGTGCTCAACCCGGAGCGTTCGACGGCGCGCAATCCGCTGTTCCAGATCGGTCTTTCGTTCCAGAACCTGGCCGAGACCACCTTCACGCTGCCCGGCCTGTCGGTGAGCGCGGTGAACTTCGATTCACAGCTGGCCAAGACCGATCTGCACGTCACGCTCTACGACCGCTACGCCGATGACGGCACCCCGGCCGAGATCGTCACCGAATTCGGCTATGCCATCGACCTGTTCGACGAGGCCACGGTGCAGGGCTTCGCGGACCGGTTCCTGCGGGTACTGGACGCGGTCGTCGCCGATGCGGCGCAGCCGGTCGGCGAGATCGATCTGCTCGCACCGCAGGAGAGCACGCGGATCCTCACGCAGTGGAATGACACCGCGCATGCGGTCGATACCACCGCGACGCTGGTATCGCTGCTCGATGCGACCGTGGCCGCGACGCCGGACGCGATCGCGCTGGTCGCGGATGTGCCCACCGGCGGCAAGCTGAAACTCACCTACGCCGAACTCGATTCGCAGGTGAACCGCCTGGCGCGGTACCTGATCGAGCGTGGTGTCGGATCGGAGGATCGGGTCGCGCTGGCGATCCGCCGGTCGGTTGATCTGGTCGTCGCGATGTACGCGGTGGCCAAGGCCGGTGCGGCGTATGTGCCCGTCGATCCGGATCAGCCCGCCGACCGCGTCGAGTACATCCTCGGCACCGCCGCTCCGGTGTGCGTCCTGACCACCGGTCACGAGGGCTTCACCTCCGCGACGGTGGATTCGGTGGCCATCGATGAACTCGACCTGTCGCCGTACTCGGATGCGCCGATATCCGGAGACGAACGACTCGGCACGCTGACCGCGGCGAATACCGCGTACGTGATCTTCACCTCGGGTTCGACCGGCCAGCCGAAGGGTGTGGCACTGCCGCACAGTGCGATCGCCAACCAGTTGCAGTGGAAGACCAGCGAATTCGGCCTCGGCGCCGAAGACGCGGTGCTGCTGAAGACGGCTGCGACCTTCGACCTTTCGGTATGGGAGTTCTGGTCGGCCGCGGTGTCCGGTGGCCGACTGGTCATCGCGACCGCCGACGGACATCGCGATCCGGCGTACCTCAATACCCTGATGCGCGATACCGGTGTCACCACATTGCATGTGGTGCCGTCGATGTTGGACGCCCTGCTGACCGAATCGGACGGCAAGCTGCCCGAGTCCTTGTGCCGGGTGCTGGCGATCGGTGAGGCACTGCCCGCCGCGACCGCACAGCGGTTCCGCAAGGCCAATGCCGCCAAGCTGTTCAACCTCTACGGTCCGACCGAGGCCGCGGTATCGATCACCAACCACGAGGTGACCGATGCGGATGCCGTCTCGGTGTCGATCGGTGCGCCGGAGTGGAACAGCCGTGTCTACGTGCTGGATTCGCGCTTGCGGCCGGTGCCGGTCGGGGTGTCCGGTGAGTTGTACCTGGCCGGTGCGCAATTGGCGCGCGGCTACTTCGGACGGGCGGATCTGACCGCGGAGCGGTTCGTGGCCGACCCGTTCGAGTCCGGCGTGCGCATGTACCGCACGGGTGACCTGGTGGCGTGGAATGCCGACGGTGAGCTGGAATACCGTGGCCGCACCGACTTCCAGGTGAAGATCCGCGGTTTCCGCATCGAACTCGGCGAGATCGAGGCGGCACTGCTGCGGCAGACCTCGATCACCTCGGCCGCCGTGCTCGCGCACACCGATCCGGCGCTCGGCGACCGCCTCGTCGCCTATGTCGTCCCGACCAGCGGTGAACTCGATAAGCGCGCACTGCAGTCGGCGCTGGCCGCGGAGCTGCCGTCCTACATGGTGCCGAGTGCCTTCCTGGCGCTGGAAGCGTTGCCGCTCAACGCCAATGGCAAGCTCGATCGAAATGCGCTGCCGCAGCCCACCTTCGAACATGCCGCATTCCGCGCCCCGGTCTCGCCGGTGGAGCAGATCGTGGCCGGTGTGTTCGCCGATGTGCTCGGTATCGAGCGGATCGGCGCCGATGACGACTTCTTCGCCCTCGGCGGTAACAGCATTCTGTCGATCCAGTTGGTATCGCGGGCGAAGGCGCTGGGCGTGGTGTTCTCCGTGCGCGATGTCTTCGATCAGCGCAGTGTCGCCGGACTCGCGGCGATCGCCACCTCGACCGCGGAGCTGCGTCCGACAATGGCGGAGCTGCCCGGTGGCGGGGTCGGCGAGATCCCGCTGCCGCCGAGCATCGCGGCCGTGCTGGCCGGTGGCGCGCCCTACCAGCGCCTCGCCCATGAGGCGACGGTGGCCCTGCCACGCGAATTCGATCGCGACGGACTGCACGCGGCGATCGCCACGATCGTCGAACGGCACGACGCCCTGCGCACCCAACTGCGCCAGGTGGGCGATGGCTGGACATTCGCGGCACTGGAGCGCGGCGCCATCGATATCGATGCACTGGTGCACGAGGTTTCGGTCGATGCCACCCTGACCGAGGACTACGGCTACGACGAGCTCATGCGGCTCGCCGATGGCGAACGCGCCGCCGCGGCGGATCGTCTCGATCCGGCCAACGGTGTGATGGTGCAGTTCGTGCGGATCACCGCGGACAAGCTCGACGGCGGCAATTTCGTGCTGGTCGTGGTGCACGCATTCGCGGCCGACCCGAGGTCCCTCGGCGTGCTGACCGCGGATCTGCGCGATCTGGTCGCGGCCGAGCCGGTCGCACTGCCGGAGGTCGGCACCTCGCTGCGGCGCTGGGCATACGGCCTGACCGAGGATGCGAGTGCCCGTGCCGCCGAACTGCCGTTCTGGCACGAGGTTTCGGCCACGCCGGATCCACTGCTGGGCGCGCGCGCCTTCGATCCCGCACAGGACACCGTCGCCTCGGTGCGGCGGGTTCGGGTCGAGGTGCCGACGGCGGTCTCCGAGATCCTGCTCACCACCGTTCCGGCGCGGTTCCACGGCGGTGTGCCGGACGGGCTGCTTTCGGCATTGGCCATGGCGCTGGTGCGCTGGCGCGGTGAACAGCACGGATCGGATGTGCTGATCCGGCTCGATGGCGATGGGCGCGCGGCGGTCCGCGATGCCGAATTGTCGCGCACGGTCGGTGCTTTCACCACGACCTATCCGGCCCGGCTCACACTGGGCGATATCGATCTGGCCGATGCGTTCACCGGCGGTGCCGCCGCGGGCGCCATCGTCAAGTCGGTGAAGGAGCAACTGCTCGCGGTGCCGGATCAGGGCGCTGGCCACGGTCTGCTGCATCTGCCGCAGGTGGGTCAGGTGAGCTTCCGGTATCAGGACGCGGCGATCAAGACCGAGCGTGCCGCCGATATGCCCGCCAACGGTGCGGTCGATATCACCGTCACCGCCGACGATGCGGACACTGGTCCGCGCCTGCTCGCCACCTTCGAATTCCCGGTGGGCCTGCTCGGCCCGGAGCGGGTGCAGGAGCTGGCGGATCTGTGGATCACCGCGCTGACGGCGCTGGCCGAGCACGCGCAACGCCCGGATGCCGGTGGGCACACACCGTCGGATCTGCCGCTGGTGCGGGTCGGCCAGTCCGATATCGACCTGTGGGAGCGGACCTACCCCGGCCTCACCGATGTGTGGCCCGTTTCGCCGCTGCAGTCCGGTCTGCTCTTCCACGCGCTGATGACCACGGCCACCGTGGACGTCTACACCATGCAGGCCGTGGTGCAGCTGGCCGGAACGGTGGATATCGAACGGCTGCACGCGGCCGCGCAGGCGATCCTGGATCGGTACCCGAACCTGCGCACCGCCTTCGTCACCGACGCCATGGGTCGGGCCATGCAGGTCGTACTCGATCGGCTCGAAGTGCCCTGGCGCGTGGTGGATCTCACCGAGCTGCCGGAGGCGGAGCGGGCCGAGGAACTGCGGCGGCGGATCGAGGCGGACCATGCGGATCGCTTCGATATGTCGGCGCCGCCGCTGGTGCGCTACACGCTGTTCCGTACCGCCGCCGAGGAGTGGTCGCTGGCCATCACCACCCACCACGTACTGGTCGATGGCTGGTCGATGCCGCTGCTCATGCGGGATCTGCTGGTGCTCTACGCGACGCGTGGCGAGCAGTCGGCGCTGCCGCAGGTGTCCTCCTACCGCGACTTCCTGGACTGGCTCGCCACCCGCGACCAGAACGCGTCGCTGCGGATCTGGGCCGAGGCCTTCGACGGTGCGACCGAGCCGACCGAACTGGCGACGCCCGCGCGGACGGCCGAAACCTACGAGACCGGCAAGCTGGTCACCGAGATCGACGCCGACCGCACCCGCCAGCTCACCAAGCACTGCGCCGATCTCGGCATCACGGTGAACACGCTGGTACAGGCGGCCTGGGGCATTCTGCTCGGCCGGCTCACCGGTCGCGCCGATGTGGTATTCGGCGCAACGGTTTCCGGTCGGCCCGCCGAGTTGCCCGGTGTGGAATCGATGGTCGGTCTGTTCATCAATACGCTCCCGATCCGGGTGCGCATCGACGACCGCGCGACCATCGACGATCAGCTGAAGCGGTTGCAGCGCGACCAGACCGAACTGCTCGACCATCACTACGTCGGACTCGCCGATATCCAGCGCGCCGCCGGGATCGGATCGCAGTTCGACACGCTGCTGGTATTCGAGTCGTATCCGATCGATCGCGAGGCGATCGCGGCCGCGAGTTCGATCGACGGCATGTCGGTGACCGATGTCGGTGTCGACAGCACGACGCACTACCCGCTGACCCTGCAGGTGACCGCGGAGTCCAAGCTCGAGTTCACCCTCGAGTACCTGCTCAGCCGGTTCACCGCCGATGAGGTGGAAACCCTGTCCACCAGGCTGATCCGGGTCCTCGACGCGCTGCTCGGCGATCCGAACGGACTGGTCGGCGATATCGATATCCTCGACGCCGGTGAGCGCGCTCGCCTGCTCGCCGAATCCGGTATCGCGGCAACGGCTCCCGCGCCGGAACCGGTCGGCCGGCTCGGCGCGCGCACGGTGTCGAAGGTGCTCGGCGAGGTCGTCGAGGCGGATCCGGAGGCGCCCGCGCTGCTGGTCGACGGCGACGAAATCGCCTACCACGTGCTGGATCGCCGTTCCTCGCAGCTGGCGCGGGTGCTCATCGAGCGCGGTGCCGGACCCGGCGATGTGATCGCGGTCGCGCTGCCGCGTTCGGTGGATGCGGTGGTCGCGGTCTGGGCCATCCAGAAGGCCGGTGCCGCCTGCCTGTTCGCCGGTGATCTGAGTGCCGACGACATGGTCGCTGCCGGAGCCGGTTTCGGGATCACCCTGGAACCGGTCGACGCCCCGATCAACTGGCTGGTGCCCAGCGATCCGACGGTGCAGGCCGAGTTGGCCTCCGCGCCATCGCATCCGGTGTCCTACGCGGACCGCGTGCGCCCGCTGGCCGAGGAACATGCGGCCTTCGTGGTACGCACGGCCGACGGATCGGTCCAGGCACTCAGCCAGACCGAGGCGCTGGCGCAGTCGGATCGCGTCCGCTCGGAGTACGAGATCGACTACGAGTCGACAACGTTCACCACCGCCGCCTCCGGCCGGACCGCCCTGCTGGAGTTCCTGTCCTCGGCAACCGCCGGTGCCATGTCGGTGCTGCCCAGCGCCGATGACATCGCCGACGACCTCGCCGACGGCGAGGTCAGCCACTGGTTCGTCACGGTGGACGAGGCGACCGACGCGGCCGACGAGAACGTACGCATCGTGATCGTCGAGTAGTCGAAAGCGCATTACCGACCCAAAAGCCCCGCACCTCAACAGAGGTGCGGGGCTCCGTGCTTGCTACTGCCAGCCCTGCCATCGAGCCGAGTCATATGGTGGCTTTGCAATCAGATGTACCCACCATTTGACTCGGCTCGACGCCAGGACTCGACCGAGCATCCGGCCATTGCTGATTCGCCGCTGACGTGTGCGGCTCCGGCTAGACTTGGGCGGAGTCAGCGGACATCGTCCGCTCCCGTTCGGCGAGGTTGGAGGTGGTTCCAATGGCAATGCCCGTTCCCAGGTCCGATCGTTGGACAGCCGAGGACCTCGATCACATGCCCGAAGACGGATTACGGTACGAGGTGCTGAATGGCCAGCTCGTCGTGAACGCTGCTCCCAAACCACGACATCAATGGCTGATTCAATGGCTGGTTCGCGCACTCGTTGATGTTGTGCCACCTGGGTATGTCGTGCTGGAAGGCGTCGGGGTGCTGATCGGCGATGACGAGCCGATTCCCGATGTCATGGTGGCTACCGGCCCGATCGACTGGGACGCCCGGGGTGTTCCGGCCGAACAGGTGAAACTGGTCGTCGAAGTGGTATCTAAATCAACGACCCTGCAGGACCGCATGGTCAAGCCCGTTCTCTACGCCGCAGCCGGTATCCCGAACTACTGGCGCGTCGAGATCAACCCGTTCAAAGGCCAACTCCGCGAGGAAATGTTGCCGGTCCTGTTCGCGCATGCCCTTGGTGCGGACGACACCTACGAACGGACGCACCGGGTGGCGGCTGGAGACACCGTCACCCTGCGCAGTCCTTTCGAATTCACGGTGGATCCGGCGTCACTGATGCCCTGAGTCGGACACCATCGCCGCAACGCTGGCCTGTTTCGTTGGTGGCAGGGGGAGGGCCGCATGCTGTGACGAGCTTCGGGCACTCGATGGTCGATGCCGGGCCTCGGTGCTGGGTGCGAGCGCGAGCAGTTCGTCGACCGACCATTGGTCGTCGGCGTGTTTGCCGAGTTTGCTCGCCAGTACACGGCCGTCGGGGGCGATGAGGAAATCGCCGGGGAGGCCGAGGCGGCCGCCCTCGGGTTTGGCTGGGGGAGCGGGCTTTTCCTTGCGCAGTACTGCTCTGGTCACGGTGGCGACGCTGCGGATGATGGTGGGCCAGGCGCGCGGGTCGAGTAGGGCGCGGGGTGTGGATTCGATGCCGAACTCGCGGTAGAGGATTCGGGTTGGGTCGGCGATCAGATCGAACGGGAGGTCGCCCTCGTATCTGCGCAATTCGGCTGCGCTGGAATGGAAGACGACGACCTCGCGGATATTCGCGGCGAGGATCTCATCGTGTCGGACGGCGAACGAGCGCAGGTGCAGGTTGCAGATCGGGCATCCTGCGAAGCGGCGGAACTGCAGGTGTATCAGGCAGTCCTGATCGGGGATCTGAATTGTGCTGTCGGCGATGGTGACGAGTGCCCGATCGGCCACCGTGGTCGGCAAGGACATGAAAACTCCCTTCGTAGGTGTACGACGTACGCCTACGATCAAGTATGCGCGTACCTTGTACGCTGTCAACCCGTGCCCCGCCCTCGCTCGCTGACCAGCCCCGCCATCGCGGCCGCCGCCATCGCCGTGCTGGATCGCGACGGCCTGTCCGGCCTCACCATGCGCGCGGTCGCGAAGGAACTCCGCATCGCCACCATGGGGCTGTACCGCTACGTCGCCGACCGCGACGAACTGGAGGTACTGGTCGTCGACCACCTCCTCGCCACCATCGACCTCACCCCACCGACCGACCCGAATTGGCGCGCCCGTATCACAGCCCTACTGGACCGCATGCGAACCGCGGCCTCCGCCCACCCCGCGGCGGTCCCACTCGTAGTGCGCCACCGCCAGTCTTCCCCCGCCAGCCTGCGCTGGATCGAAGCGATGCTCACGATCCTCACCGACGCGGGCTTTTCCGGCCCGAGCCGAGTCCTGGCCCAACGCACCCTCATGGCCTTCCTCGTCGGCCACCTCCAGAACGAGCACTACGGCCCCCTCTCCGGCCCGGGCACCACCACCATGACCCAACTCCCCCCAACCACCTACCCCCTCCTCACCGAAACCGCCACCGAAGCCCAGAACATCGACTCCACAACAGAATTCCGCCTCGGCCTCGAAATCGTCCTCCGCGGACTCAGCTAGCCCGCTTTGGACGGTGCCCCTCGAGTCCTCCGTGTGCCGTCCCACCCCAGCACGCCCCCCGAGGGGCGTCCTGGACGAGCGATCACCATGCACTCACGCAGGCAAACGTCGAGAACACCCTGCACCAGCGCATTCTCGCCGCCTGTTGAGGCGTGGTGGTGCGCGTTCTGAGGGGCGGGGCGTGGTTCGGGCTTGGGGCAAGGGGGTTGCTGTGTAGGTGACTGCCTTTTTGGGCGTGGAAAGCCTAGCCCTGTGTCCGGATAGCTCTTGCTGTATCGGCTCTGGGGCTGGGGTCTGTTGGACGTAGTCGAATGGTGGTCGCGCAGGCCGGATTCGACGGCCGTGTGACTGCGCTCGGCGAGCTGTCCAAGCTATCTGGACGGGGGCGGCTGGGACCGGCACGGGGTTTCGTGCCGGTCCCAGGGGGGTGATTCAGTGGGTGAGGCCGGGGAGTGTCATGGTTTTGCCCATGATCAGTGCGCCTGCGTCGTTGAGGTGTAGGCCGTCGCCGGAATCGAGGTCGGGGCGGATGTAGTCGGGGTTTTGGGGGTCTTCTACGGCGGCTGCTACGTCGAAGACGGCGTCGAAAATGTCTGTGGTGCGCAGCCATTCGTTGACGGTGTGGCGGACGGGGCGTCCCTCGTCGACATTGAGGTCGGGGTAGATCACGCCGGCGAAGGGGCCGATGGTGTTCGCGTAGACCTTCAGTCCGGCGGCGCGCGCGCGTTCGGCGAGGGCGGTGAACCCTGCGATCAGGTCGTTCGCGGGGGAGGTGTGGTTGTCGAGGATGAGGTCGTTGACGCCGAAGTGCAGCACCACGTGCGTCACCCCGGGGACGGCGAGGACGTCGCGATCGAAGCGGGCCAGGCCGTGCTCGCCTACCTGGTCGGTCAGCAGGCGGTTTCCGCCGATCCCCTGATTGACCACCCAGCCGGAGATGAGACGTTCGTTGAGGATGTCGACCGAGCGGCGGTTCGCACCCGAGGTCGAGCCGACGCCTTCGAACCAGGAGTCGCCGAATGCGACGACGATCGGATCGGTGCTCGCGGTCAGCACATCGACGCCGGTCACATAGAAGCGTGAGGTGGTCTGTTCGGCGTCCGGCAGCGTGAGTGCGGAGGTCTGGTCGCCGGTCGTCACGTAGCTGGGTTCCATCGGCAGCTGCGAGAAGGGGGCCAGCTCGGTCGCCTCGGGCAGGTACAGGCTCAGCGCGAGATCGGTGCCCGCCGCGACGGTGAAATCGATCGGGTCGCTGATGATGTCGGCGCCAGCGGGAATGATCGTGCCCGCCTGGCCGTCGAAGCGCAGTTCGGCATCGGTCTCGGCCACGATCTCCTCGCCCGACTTGCGCACCGCGATGCGCGCCGCACCGATTGTCACCGGCGCCGAGCCGTAGCGGTTGGTCAGTCGCACCCGCAGTTGCTCACCGCCGCCGACCAGGTGCAGCACCTGACGCACCGTGTGATCGGCGAAGTCGCGCGGTTCCGCGAAACGGATCCGCTCGGCGGGGTTGACCAGGGTGGAACGAAATCCCGCGACCCAACGCAGCGTGCCAGTCATCTGAATCTCCATTTTGTTGCTGTGAGGAATATTGCGCTGACAACAACTTAGACAGAGATATTCCTCATGTCAACTATCCCCATCGCAACTATCTTCGGTACGCTCGGAGTCGTGGACACGACAGACCTCTTCGATGACCCCCGACTCACCACCATGGGCCTGCTCTACGAGGCCTACGACGGACTGGCCGGCAAATTGGAACCGACCTGGAAGAAACATGGTCTGTCCGGCCTCGATGTCAATGCGCTGATGCGATTGAGCCGCTCACCGGGGCGGCGGCTGCGGATGACCGATCTCGCCGCCCAGACGAATCTGTCGACCAGCGGTGTCACCCGGCTCGTCGACCGGCTGCAACGCAATGGATTCGTGTGCCGCGAACTGGATTCCGCGGACCGCCGCAGCTCCTATGCCGTACTCACCGCGGCCGGCGCGACCCAATTGGCGCGCCTACTGCCCGAATATCTCGAGGTCATCGAGCGCTGGTTCACCGGCCTGCTGAGCCCGGACCAACTCGATGCCTTCGTCGCCGGGCTGCGCATCATTCGCGACCAGGTGAGTCCGCAGGCGACCATACGTGGATCCGACTAGATCATCGAAATGCGCTCCCCGGCAAAGGGTTCGGCTCTCGATGAACCGACGGACCGGACGCCCGCTCCCGCTGCGCAATGGTCCGCGCGGGCGACGAACCGCATGCCCCGGACGAAAGGTAGCGGCTTCGTCAATTCCGAGGAGGGCCGCGCCGGCCGGACCATCCAGCCCTTCCGGCATCGAGGATGAGGCACGCAAAGGGCGCCAATTTCATTGTGGCGAGCCGCTTCGAGCTGCATGCCGAGACGCCACCCGATCACCGGGCAGCAGCAGTATTCCGGTGCCGCGGTGGCCACGCTCGTCATCGCAGCGCTCGGCGCCTGATCACGCGCCCCTGAGCCGCTCCAGGCCGTCGAGGATGAGCTCGAGGCCGAAATCGAAGTCGGCCACGCCGTTATGGGTGCCCGCGATGACGCGCTCGGCGAGCGCATTCATATGTGGGTATTCCTCGGCCGGAATGAGCGGCAGGAATTCCGCTGCGGCAGAGGCATATTCGGCGGGCTCCATACGACGTCATCCTCGATCTGATCGGCAACCGTTCGCTGGCCGACTGCCGACGCGTTCTCACCCCGGCGGGTGTCTTCGTCTCCTCGGCGGGCGCGCCCGGCGGCAACTGGTTCGGCCCGATCACCTGGATCGCAAAAGTATTGCTCGCCAATATCTTTGCCACCCAGACGCTACGCCCACTGCTCATGCGTCCCCGCAGCGCCGACCTGGTCTTCCTGTCTGACCTCGCCGAGCGCGGTGCGTTGAAGCCATTGATCGAAGGCCGCTATCCGCTATCCGACGCGGCCCTTGCGATAGCGCATGTCGCGGAAGGGCACGCCCAAGGGAAAACGGTCATCCGCATCTGAAAACATGGGCCTGTTCCGGCATATCGCAGCCGGAACAGGCCCACAATCAATGGCAGCAGGACCGCGGCAACGCAGGGGTGAGCGCCATGAGCGAGCCGAGAAGGATTACTCCGGAACAGCGAGAGGACTTCTGGCGGCGCTGTGGCTGGTCACCGGAGCTGCCGGAGGCCGAGCGCCGCCGTATCGAGGAAGTCTGGGATGACGAGTCCATCGATATGGCCGAGCTTTTCGGCTGGTAGTGCGGATCAGGCGGTGAGTTCGCCCGCCTGCCGCCAGGAGTCGCGTTCGGCGGCGAACGCGTCGGCTTGCCGTGCGCGGAACTCATCGATGGATTCGGCATTGTCGGACAGGAACTTCCGGTATTCGGCGAGGGCGAACTCCCCG
This sequence comes from Nocardia sp. NPDC005998, assembly GCF_040614395.1. Classification (NCBI taxonomy): domain Bacteria; kingdom Bacillati; phylum Actinomycetota; class Actinomycetes; order Mycobacteriales; family Nocardiaceae; genus Nocardia; species Nocardia sp. NPDC005998. Next base: position 16,385 of record NZ_JBEXUI010000001.1, read on the forward strand.
TCCTCGGCCCGCACCTCGACCTTGCCCGCGGCGAAATCGGCGCGCAGCTCCAGCAGTTCGTCGGCTTCGACGGGGTACCAGCGGATCCGGTCGAAATAGCGGAGCAGCCAAGGGGATTCGTCCTTGTCGGCGTGGTGGTTCCATACCTGGGTGGTGCGTCCGACGAACTGGTAGCCGCCCGGACCCTCCATACCGTAGATGCACAGGTAGGCCCCGCCGATGCCGACGGCGTTCTCGGGGGTCCAGGTCCGGGCCGGATTGTATTTCGTGGTGACCAGACGGTGGCGCGGATCGGTCGGCGTCGCGACCGGCGCGCCGAGGTAGACGTCGCCGAGGCCGAGCACCAGATATTCGGCGCCGAAAACGGTGTCGTACACCTCCTGCACCGAGGCCGATCCGTTCATCCGCCGGATGAATTCGATATTCCACGGGCACCATGGGGCATCGGCGCGTACGCCGTGCATGTAGCGGGTGATGGCCTCGCGCGTCGACGGATCGTCCCAGGACAGCGGCAGGTGAACGGTGCGACTCGGCACCACGAGTCGATCGGCGGCGGGGATGTGCGCTTCGGCCTCGGCCAGCAGGTCCAGCAGTGCGGGCACCGGCAGGATCGCCGGATCCACTCGGATCTGCAGGGATCGCACGCCGGGCGTCAGTTCGGCCACCCCGCGTAGGCCGAGCGCGAGTAGGTGTTGGTGCAGGGCGTGCACCCGGGCGCGCAGACCGAGATCCAGTGTCATGGTGCCGTATTCGACGAGCACACCGTCGTCGCCCTGGCGGCGGTAGGTCACGCCGATCTCGTCATCGACATCGGCGCGGCGCAATACACCGTCATCGCCGTCGCCACCGGGGGACAGTACGGCGGGCCAGGCCGCGCGCCGAGCCGGACCGAGTTCCCGTATCGAGGCGGCGTGTTCGGCACGGATCGGGACGAAGCGCACGGTATCGCCGGGGCACAGTTGGCCGAGCTTCCACCGGTCGGCGGCGACGACGGTCACCGGGCAGACGAAACCGCCGAGGCTGGGGCCGTCCGGGCCGAGCAGGATCGGGGTATCGCCGGTGAAGTCCAGTGCCCCGACCGAATACGGGGTGTCATGGATATTCGACGGATGTAGACCCGCCTCGCCGCCGTCGGTCCTGGCCCACTCCGGCTTCGGGCCGATCAGCCGCACACCGGTGCGATCGGAGTTGAAGTGCACTTCGTAGTCGGTGCCGACAATGGTGTCGAAGTCCTTGCGTGTGAAGAACTCCGGTGCGCCGTGCGGCCCCTCGGTAACCGCCAGTTCCCAGCGTCGCGACAGCACCGGCTGCTCCTCCATCGGCACCGCCTTCGCGATCCGGCCGACGTGCGGGCCGAGCTCCAGCATGTCACCCGCTCGCACGGCATCGCCCTTGCTGCCGCCGAATTTGCCGAGCGTGAAAGTGGCTGTGCTGCCGAGATATTCGGGAAGCTCGAGGCCGCCCGCGAGCAACACGTAGCAGCGCATGCCGGGACCGCGCACCGCGCCGATATCGAGCACCCCACCCGCCGGAACCAGCACGGTCCGCCACTGCCGCGCGGCGGTCCCGTTCACGGTGACATCGGTCGGCGCGCCGGTAACGCACACCCAGGTCGGTGCGGAGAATTTCAGTGCGGGGCCACCGAGGGTGCATTCCAGCCCGGCCGCGCCCTCGGCATTGCCGAGCACCCGATTGCCGAGTCGAAACGACAGGTCGTCCATAGGCCCCGACGGGGGCACACCGATATGCCAGTAGCCGATGCGTCCCGGCCAATCCTGCACGGTGGTCAGCATTCCGGGCCGCAGCACTTCAATTCGCGATATGGCATCGCCGGTTGCTTCGAGGCTGCGGCCATTCGTGTGATCCAATCTGGTCGCAGCAGCCGTTATCGGGGTTGTCCGATCGGCCATCGCGACGGTTGAGATCCCGCCGACCGGATCGGCACCGTTCGCCCCTCGGCCCTGTTCATGTGTGGCGGATTCTGAAGCGGCAGGCGTGATTTCTGACGCCTCCGCCGTGTCGACACTGATGTTCGCCCTTAACTGTCCGCGGGTGTCCGGCCCGCTGATCGAAGGAAAGCGCTTGTCGGTCGGCAGCCCCGACCCAATTGGATTCGTCGCACCGTTCGCCGACAAGTGGGTCACCGTCATCGGGTCACCACCATGCGCACGGGCGTGGGATCGAAGCCGTTGCAGGGGTTGTTGATCTGGGGGCAGTTCGACACCAGCACCAGGGTGTCGATCTCCGCGCGGAGGGTGACCTTCTTTCCGGGAGCGGACAAGCCGTCCACAATGCCGAGGGTGCCGTCGGCCTCCACCGGAACGTTCATGAACCAGTTGATATTCGAGACCAGATCCCGTTTGCCGAGGCCCCATTTCAGCGCCTCGGCGAGGAAGTTCTCCACGCAGGCGTGCTGGTGGCGGGTGTGATGGCCGTAGCGCAGCGTATTGGACTCCTGGGAGCAGGCGCCCGCGATGGTGTCGTGATTGCCGACCTCGTCGGCGACGACGGTCATCAGTGCGGTGCCCGCATCGGTGCGCAGCACACTGCCGGTGCCGAGGAAGATATTGCGCTGCGCGGCGATGGTGGCCTGTGTGCTGTAGCGGTCGGTGTGGTCGGCGGCCGAGTACAGCAGACAGTCGACGGCCTGATTGCCATGCAGGTCGATGATTTCGAGCTGATCACCCGCGCGGACCACGGTCGACCACGGCGCGCGTGCTGGCACGGTCTCGTCGAGCACGATGGTGCGGGTCGGTGCCGAGGTCATGCCCCTACCTCCAGAGTCGCGGCCGTCCAGGCCTGTTCGGTGTTCTCGACCGCCCGCAGATATTCCGGGTCGGAATTATGTTGTTCGGCAAGCTCTTCCGGCGCGGACCAGGCGACGATGTCGAGATCGGTCGCGGGCCGGTCATCGAGCGGATGCGCGGTGTTCGCGATGAGCAGGACCACCGGCAGGTGGATGAGCAGGTCGACCGATGCGCCGGGCGCGGCACTGCCGGTTGCGGTCAGCGCGCCATCGGATTCGACGCGTACACCGCGGAAGAAGGACATGGTCGGCGCGATATCCCGCGGCTCGAGGCCCTGTTTGGCTCCCGCCAGCCGCAGCAGCCCGCGCGCCTGCGGCGTCGGTCCGCACAGCGTGTCGTGGTGGTCGGAGGTATCGGCGACGATGGTGGCCAGCACTCGGCCCTGATCCGAGAGCAGCGGATGTCCGGTGCCGAGATAGGCCTGCCACGGAACCTTCACGGTGTCGGCGACATTGAGCCGCTCCCACGGCGCTTCCGCGCGCAGCAGCAGTAGGTGCGCGCACGCGGCACCGGCGACATCGCCCAGCCGAATCCTGGTCCCGCGACCGAGCACGATATTCGCGTACCCACCGGCCGGAATCCGCTGTGCGAAGGTGATCTTCGCCGCCGCGACGTCATCGGGCTGTTCCGGCCCCGCGATCTCCGCGACGGCCGCTTGCGCCCGGGCATGTGCCCGCGCTCCAGTGGTCGAGGCTGTGCTGGTCATCGTTGATCCTTTCGGTGCGGTAGCGACCGATCCGTCGCTCGGTGGAGCGGCGGTGCTCGCACGCAGTAGTCGGCGGATGGGGCTGGCGTAGGTCGGTTGTCGGTGGCCGAGTGTGTATTCCGTGGTCGCCGTGCGTCTGCCGTGGTCCGCCGGTGCCTCGAGCGGTCGGGAGTAGCGCGGGAGATGTGTTACTGGGGCCGGGTAGTGCGCGAGGTGCGTTACTTGGTCGGGGTGGTGCATGAGGTGCGTTACTTGGTCGGGGTGGTGCGCGAGGCGTGTTACTCGGTCGAGATGGTGCGCGGCGGCAGGTATTCGGCCCACCACCGCGCACCGATCGGTCAGGCAGGTTGAGCGGCTGGCTCGAGGCTCTCGGTCTTCGGCCCGGCATTGACAATGCGGTGCACGACAACACCGACGGCGATCACCACCAGCACGAAAAGTGGTGCGGCCCAGAGCATCCACCAGCCGCCGCCATTGGGCGTGTATACCTCGGCGCGCGGCCAGGCCAGGTTCACCGCCATCGCGATGCCCCACACCACCGCGAGTGCATTGATCGGAATGCCGAAGCGGCCCAGGCTGAACAGTGCGGAGTCGCTGTCCCAGCCCCGGCTCCGCCGCACCAGCAGCGGCACCGTGACCAGCAGATACGCCAGATAGAGCGTCACGATGCACACGCTGGCCAGGGTGGCGAAGATGGCCGCATTGCCGAGATTGAGCACGAGCAGGCCGATGCCGAGCACACCGATGATCACCGAGGGCAGCACCGGAGTACCGAAACGTGGGTGCACCGCGGCCAGGTGACGGGCGAACGGCAACTTGCCATCGCGCGCCATCGAGAACATCAGGCGCGAGCCCGCCGTCTGAATTGCCAAGGTGCACACGGTGATCGCCACCGCGACGCAGCCGAGCAGGACCTTGCCGGGGGTGCTGTCGAGCTTCGAGGTCAGCACATAGGCCAGCCCCTCGGTGGACAGCGCTCCGTCGTCCAGGCTCGGCGCGGCCATCAGTGCCCCGAGCAGCAGCAGTCCGCCGCCGAGCGCGGAAACCGAGAGCGCGGTCAGGATGGTGCGCGGGGCGACCCGGCGCGGATTCTTGGTCTCCTCGGAAAGTTCACCGGCGGAATCGAATCCGACCATCACATAGGCGGCCATCAGACCAGAGACGAGAAAGGCCGCCCAATACGGCCCCGGCGCGGCCTGATCGGTTTGCAGCACCACACCCGCCCCGCGTTCGGTGTGGGTGAAGAACAGCGCGATGATCGCCAGTACGCCGACGATCTCCACGGTGACCCCGATCGAATTGATCCGGGCCATCAGGTCGATGCCGATCACATTGATCAGCGTGGTGATCACCAGCAGGATGCTGCCGAGCAGCACCGCATTGGTCGCGCCGGAGGTCGAGGTGAGCGCGGAATCGTCGCCGACGATCTGGAATCCGCTCCAGATCGAGGGCAGCACCACCTGGAGTGCGATCGCCGCCGCCGCGGCCGTGACGATCTGCGCGATGACCATCATCCACCCGGCGAACCAGCCGACGACCTCCCCGCCGAGCCGCCGCGACCACTGGTAGATACAGCCCGAGATCGGATAGCGCGCGGCCAGTTCGGCGAAGTTCAGTGCGACGAGGAACTGTCCGGCGAATACGATCGGCCAGGTCCAGAAGAAGGCCGCACCACCGAACGAATAGCCGAAGCCGAAGAACTGGAAGATGGTGGTGAGGATGGAGACGAAGGAGAATCCGGCCGCGAACGAGGCGTAGCGGCCGAGTTTGCGGTGCAGTACCGGTTGATAGCCGAAGCCTGCGAGGTCGGCATTGTCCCGGCTGATATCGGGGGATGGGAGGACGGGGGCAACTGAATCGACTGTGGTGGCCATGGGGGTTCCTTCACGAGCGGCCAATACCTATCGAATGACAGTTTTGCGTTCGCGATCGCGCTTTCGGTGACCCCCGTGTATCGCTTCCGGGAACGCCGGTAACTTCTGTGTTGCGCGGATTTCTATCGAATGACAGAAACCTCACACCTCGGCGATCGGCTTGGAACGACCAGACCGGTCTGAACGCTATGGCGGCGAATGGCCGTACCGGACGCGATGCCAGAATGGGTCGTGCCCAATCTCGGTCCCGGCCGTCCCCGTCTCGACCAGCGGCCCCGTCGCGGTCGGACACCGCGCGACGAGATCCTCGACGCCGCCGGAGAGCTCTTCACCACCAATGGCTATGCCAATACCTCCACCCGCGCGGTCGCGGATGCGGTCGGGATCCGGCAGGCCTCGCTCTACCACCACTTCGCCGCTAAGGACGACATCCTCGACGCACTGCTCGCCGAAACCATCGCGGGTCCACTGGAACTCGCCGAACGCCTGCGCGAGGTCAGCGAACCCGCGCACACCCGGCTGTACGCGCTCGCCTGGTTCGACGTGCGCCAGCTATGCGCGGCGCACTGGAACCTCGGTGCGCTGTATCTACTACCGGAGTTGCGCACCGAACGCTTCGCGGCCTTCCGGCTGCGCCGTGACGAATTACGCGGGCACTATGAGACTTTGGCGGCGGCGGTCAGTGCCGAAGCGGGTGTGCCCGGGGCCGAGGGCCTGCCGTTCCGGCTCGTCGAGACGGTGATCAATATCCGCTCGGACGCAGGCAGCGCGCCCGGGCAGGCGGAGCGCGCCATTCCCAACGCGGTGATGCGGATGCTCGGCTGGTCCGGCGATCTGGACCGACTTCGCGCCGACGCACACGAACTCCTCCAGCACTTGGCAGCCTGAACCTCCCGCGGGCCAAGACTTTCCGTCCACACCCACTCACCTCATCGCAGCCGGCAACTCCAGTGCCCCGTCCAGACAGATCGCTGCGCTACCCACTCCGATTGCTCGCCGAGCGTAGTCACCGGGCGGTCGAATGCGCCTGGGCGACCACCATTCGACTACGTTCGACAGACCCGGACCCAGGGCTGGATACGGCAGGAGCTGTCTGGACGGGGCATTAGTCTTTGCCTCGGGTCGCCTTGAACTCGAAGCCCCAGTTGTAGATTCGGGCGATCTCGCGGACGCCGCTGCCGGGACGACCCGTGGGCGGCCGGATGAAGGTGCCGTCGCGGCGGACGATCAATTCACCATCGACATTCTCGATATGCGCGAGGATCACATCGCGGGAATCGTCGTTGCAGCCGCTGATGATCATCTCGATCGGCGGCGAATTGCGCGGGTAGAGTGTGGCGGTCGACTGCACGCCCTGGAAGTTGTTCGCGCCCTCATAGATCGAGGCGAAGACCAGAATCCGACGGAACTGCGCGGTGTAGTCGAGATTGATATCCAGGTTCTCACCGGTCGCGCTGCCGCCGGTCCGGTCGTCCTGGTCGAGCCGGATGAACGGCGGGCGATCCAGTGCGCCGAAGGAACGGTCGAGTGCGCGGACCGATCCGATTCTGCCGTCGGCCAATTCGAAAAAGCAGCAGAGATCGAGATCGAGGCTGCTGGCGCGCTTGCGGCCGAATAGACCGCCGCCCCCGGTGTGCGCGACGGTCCAATTCAGGTTGACCCGCATGGTGCCCGCGGTCGCGCCGTGTTTGGTCAGCGAAACCGTCGGCGATTCCTTCGTCAGCGACACCTTGCCGAGGTTGACCGGCGCGCCCGTCGAAGCGGAACCCGCAGGCGACGGGGTGAATTGGTCGGGCGTCGTCGGCGGCGCATATGGCTGCGGCGCCGGGTTGGGTGCGTATGGCTGCGGCGTCGGCGGATAAGGCTGTGGTGTCGGGCTCGCCGGGTACGGCTGGGATATCGGATTCGGCGGGAATCCGGGCGGAGCCGCAGGCGGATAGGGCGGCGGTGCCGCGTACTGCTGCTGCGCGGGCGCGGGCGCGGTATGCGTAGTAGCTGGTGGCGTATACGGCTGCTGCGGTGCTGGCGGTGGCACGTACTGCTGTTGCGGTGCTGGCGGTGGCGCGTACTGCTGTTGCGGTGCTGGCGGTGGCGCGTACTGCTGTTGCGGTGCTGGCGGTGGCGCGTACTGCTGTTGCGGTGCTGGCGGTGGCGTGTAGGGCTGTTGCGGCGTCGGCGTGTGCTGAGGTGCCGGTGGTGGCGTGTGCTGAGGTGCCGGTGGTGGCGTGTGCTGCGGTGCCGGTGGTGGTGTGCTCGGCTGCGGCGGGGCATACGATGGCGCACTCGACTGCTGCCCGGTCCCCGCGTCATCAACCGAAATCCCGAAATCGGTAGCCAGCCCGGCCAACCCGGTCGCATACCCCTGCCCGACCGCCCGGAACTTCCACGCGCCCTGCCGCCGATACAACTCCCCGAGCACGAATGCGGTCTCGGAACTGGCACCCGGACTGTCGAACCGCGCCGCCTCCGCGCCGCTCACCGCATCGAACACCCGCACATACAGCCCATGGAACTGCCCGAAGGTGCCGCCATCCGCGGAAGCCGCGATCACGATCGTGTCGATCTGCGGTTCGACCTGCGCCAGATTCACCGCCAGCGTGTCGGTCACGGTCGGCCCCTGCCGCTTACCCTCGTGCCGTACCGCGCCGGACGGATGATTCGGCTGGTTGTAGAAGACGAAGTCGTTGTCCGAGCGCACCTTCCCGGAAACGAGCAGTAGGGCCGAGGCATCCGCATCCGGAATCCCTTGACCTGACTGCCACCCCAGCTCGACGCGGACTGAAGACATCGGCACCACGACATTGGCGCCCTTCATCATCGACACATCAGCCAAGGTATACGACCCCGGCGCGCCCTGTCTCGGTGTGCGCGACTGCCTTCGGTCAGTGCGTCGGCGGTGCGATCTGCCAATGTTGTTGCAGCGCACCGGCGATTTCCGGGAGCACCATCACCGGCACGCGCTTGTGCCGCAGCATCGCCCGAATCTCGGTGACCTGCTCGCGCTTGCGCATGTCGTACGCGCCGGCGACGGGCCGCCGCACCGGCGGGATGGACAGCAGTACGAGTTCGCCGTGAAGCTCGTCTCCGCCGGTCAGATCCAGCGCCAGCGACCAGCGGGCCCGCTCGTCGAGCGTGAACCGCCCCGCCACCACCCGCTCCCAGTCGATACTGGATTCCTGCCATGGGGTGCGCCGGTAGATCGCCCCCTCGGTGAGCACGACGACGTCCCTGCCGAACAAAGCGACCAGCAGCGCGATGCCGGCCACCGCACCGGCCAGCAATCCGGTGAAGACCCGGTTCAGCCCGAAACCCGCGACGATCGTACTGCAGACCAGCACGGTGGCCGCGATCCCGAGCATCCCGTACAACATTGCCCGCCGGGTCGGTACCACGCCTGCGCGCACCATCGTCATCTCGACCTCCTGCTCGACCCGCACTCAACCTAGCCGGTACGGATCACCGGCGGCTTCCCGATGCGGGCGGGTCGGCGTACTCAGGCCTCCAGCGCCACCGCGGCTTCCCCGGTGTAGACCAGGAACTGCATGCTCTCCTGGAAGTAGAGCTGTACCGATTGCCCGTCATGGGCGAGGTAGCCGATCGACAGGTCCTGGCCCAGCTGCAGGTCGAAGTCGCCGCCGCGGGTGGTCAGCACGAAGGCGCCGTCGATGGCCGGTGCCCAGATGATCTCGCCATCTGGAATGAGGCGTTCGATATGGGTGCGAATCGGATGGCCGTGATCGGAGGTCTCACTGACCGCCGTGTACAGATCCGCGCTCAACAGCACCGAGTACGGGCCATCGACGCCCGCCAACCGCAGCGCGCTCAGCGCCTGGGCGACGGCCTCCGGCGCCAGCCGCGGATCGCTGGGCAGTTTGATCGGGGCATTGGACGAACTCGCCCGGATACCGGTGATATTCGCCGCCTGATAGCCCTCGAAGATGGCCCGGTCCTCGGCGAAGGCGATCCGGCGTGCCGCCTCCTTCACCGCGTCCAGATCGGTGTCCTTGGCGCCGCGCTCGACATCGTCGAGTTCCTCGCGCGAGAGCGTGAACGGCACCCGCAGTTCGACGAGCGGCGCGACCACCCGCTGACGGGCCTGCACACCCTCATCGGGTGCGGTGATCGCGGTAGTGCGGCCGAGTCCCACCGCCGAGTAGTCGGTGCCGTGCGGTCCGGACAGGTCCACCACCCGACGACCGGCGATATGACGTTTGAAGGTGCGCGTCGCCTCTTGTTCGATCGCCTGCCATGCCTCGGAGGTGATCGGCGCGAGATCCCGATGGAGGTTGTTCATGACTGACTGCTCCTTTTCAAGGTGCCGATACCTAGCGAACCGATAGTGCCAACGCCGTTGGGCGGCAAAGATTCCTCGCGCATTTCCGCGCTGGCCCCCGGCGCTGCGGGGAGGTCGTCGAAGAAGTCCGCGGGGGGCGTGAAGAACAATGTGCCGGTCACCGCTATGGAGAAGTCGAGGATCCGGTCGTAGGCCGCCGCCTCTGTGCCGACGAACATCCGCGACAGCATGGTTTCGGTGACGGTCGGCGTGGCCGAGTAGGCGATGTAGTAGGTGCCGAATTCGCCGTCCTTGACGCTGCCGAAGGGCATATTGGCGCGCACGATCTGCCGCTCGGTGCCATCGGCATCGGTGATGGTATTCACCGCGACATGGGAATTCGCGGGCTTATCCGCATCGGAGAGTTCGAAATCGTCGAGCTTGGTGCGCCCGATCACCCGTTCCTGCTCCTCGACCGACAGTGCCCGCCACTGCGCCATGGTGTGCAGGTACTTCTGCACGATGACGTAACTGCCGCCCGCGAAGTCCGGATCCTCGTCGCCGACGACGGCCGCGCTGACCGCCGCCGAACCCTCCGGATTCTCGGTGCCGTCCACGAATCCGAGCAGATCGCGCTGCTCGAAATAGCGGAACCCGACGGTCTGGTCGACGATGGTGATCGCGCCGTCGAGCCGGTCACCGATCGTCATCGCCAATTCGAAACAGGCGTCCTGGGTTTCGGCCTTGATATGAAAGAGCAGATCGCCCGGGGTGGTCGGGGCGCTGTGCACCGCGCCGACGAATTCGGGGAGTTCATGCAATTCGGCGGGCCGCGGCCCGCCGAAGAGACGATCCCATGCGGCCGAGCCGATCGATGCAACGCAGGTCAGTCCGGCGCCGGGCACCCGAAAACCGATTGATCGACGCAATCCGGGGAGATCGGCGAGCAGGTCTCGCACCGCCGCTTCGCCACCCTCGTCGATCGTGGCGACGAGGAAGACCGCGGCCGGTGTGAGCGGTTCCAAGATCGACTGCGGCGCACCCATGGGCTCCAGACTAGAGCCAAGCACCCGCATACCGGCCAGGCGGTACTGGCCTGTCGGCTACTACTTGGCGACTGTCAGCAGGAATGCGACATCGTCGACGGCCTTGACGCTGTGCCGCGCCTTCGGCACGACCAGCAGGTCTCCGGCCGAACCCTTCCACTCATTGGTGCCGCTGATCAAGGTCAGTGTGCCGCTGAGCACCAGCAGCGTGGCCTCACCCGCATTATCGTGTTCGGCCAGACTCTGCCCCGCCGAGAGACCGACCACGGTCTGCCGCAGCGCATTGGCATGACCGCCGTAGATCGTTTGCGAACTGCGCCCGCTCGTGGCGGTAGCGGCCAACTTGAGCTGTTGGCGTGCGACCGCAGTCAGCGATTTCTTGTCCATGGACCGCCTTTCGCAGAAGCAATCAGCCGGATCAGGGCTGGTGACACGGGCTGATATCCAGGAGTATGCCCGACCGGCGGGTGACGTGTGTCCGGTTTGACCGCTAGGCAGGTTTGCAGTGCATTTGCTGTCATTCGGTGATCGGATGGTGCCGGATGGCCCCGAAGCAGCGATGCTGGCGCTTTGCCAGCTGCTCGGCTCAGGTCCGGGTGTAACGACGGATCCGGAACCGCAGGCCGGACTTCGACTCGCACCACGGGGCGGTGTCGTCGGCGTGCCATTCGGGGCCGATGGCCGGTGCGTAGGCATCGCCCTCGACGTGTGTGTCCACCTCGGTGACCAGCAGGTCCGTCGCGAAATCCATGGCGGCCCGGTAGATTTCGCCACCGCCGATGATCCAGACGTCATCCGGTGCGCAGCTGGCCAATGCGTCGGGAAGGGCGGCGGCGCGTTCGGCGCCCGCCGCCGACCAGTCGGGCTGGCGGGTCACCACAATATTGCGGCGGCCGTCGAGCGGACGGAATCGTGGCGGCAGGGAATCCCAGGTACGCCGCCCCATAATGACCGGATGACCCAAGGTGACGGCCTTGAAGTTCGCCATATCCTCGGGCACGCGCCACGGAATGGTGTTCTCGAAGCCGATCACCCCATCCGGGGTCTGCGCCCAGATCAGGCCGATGACGCGATCCGTCACACCGCTACCGGCGCCTTGATCGCCGGGTGATGCTGGTAGCCGACCACTTCCACGTCCTCATAGGCGTAATCGAACAGTGTCGGCGCGGGCCGCAGGTTCAGCGTCGGGAACGGATACGGCTCCCGGGTCAGCTGCTCGGTGACCTGCTCGACGTGGTTGTCGTAGATATGGCAGTCGCCGCCGGTCCAGATGAAATCACCGGGCTCGAGCTCGGTCTGCTGCGCCACCATATGGGTGAGCAGCGCGTAGCTGGCGATATTGAACGGCACGCCCAGGAACAGGTCCGCGCTGCGCTGGTAGAGCTGGCAGGACAACTTGCCGTCGGCCACATAGAACTGGAAGAACGCGTGGCACGGTGCCAGCGCCATCTTGTCGAGTTCGGCGACATTCCAGGCCGAGACGATGATGCGCCGGGAATCCGGATTGGTGCGCAGGGTGTGCAGCACCTCGGCGATCTGGTCGATATGGGTGCCGTTCGGCGTGGGCCAGGACCGCCATTGCACGCCGTAGACCGGGCCGAGTTCACCATTGCGGTCGGCCCATTCATCCCAGATGGAGACGCCGTGCTCGTGCAACCAGGCCACATTGGAATCGCCGCGCAGGAACCACAGCAGCTCGTAGACGATCGACTTCAGATGCACCTTTTTGGTGGTGATCAGCGGGAAGCCCTTGGCGAGGTCATAGCGCAGTTGATGGCCGAAGACACTGCGGGTGCCGGTGCCCGTGCGATCCGCCTTCGCGGTGCCGGATTCGAGGACCAGTCGGAGCAGATCCTCGTACTGGGTATCAGCATTGTTGGCCACGCCTGGCGAGCTTACTCACCCCCGCACCTGGCAAGCTCGGGCCATGCGCAAGCTTTACGTGATCGGCATCGGTGCGGGTGATCCGGACCAGGTGACGGTGCAGGCGATCAAGGCCATGCGGCAGGTCGAGGTGTTCTTCGTCATCGGAAAGGGTGCCGAGAAGCAGGAACTGGTCGATGTGCGCACGGCGATCCTCGCCGAACACCTCGATCACCCCTACCGCATCGTGGAGATCGCCGATCCGCCGCGCGACCGCGCGCCCACCGATTACCAGGGTGTCGTCGAGGATTGGCACGATCGCCGCTCGGCCTTGCTCGAGGACGCCTTCGCCCGGGTCGACGGTGTCGGCGGGATTCTCGTCTGGGGTGATCCCTCGCTGTACGACAGCACCCTGCGCATGATCGAACGGGTGCTGGATCGCGGTGCGCAGCGCTTCGACTACGAAGTGATTCCCGGCGTCACCAGCGTGCAGGCGCTGGCCGCTCGGCATCGGATGGTGTTGCATCGCATCGGCGAACCGGTGCACATCACGACCGGCCGCCGCCTGCGCGAGGACGGGCTCAGCGGTTCGACAGTGGTGATGCTGGACGGTGACTGTTCGTTCACCGAGGTGCCCGGCGACGATGTGCACATCTGGTGGGGTGCGTATCTGGGCATGCCCGACGAGACGCTGATCGAGGGGCCGCTGCGCGAGGTCGAAAAGGAGATCGTCGAGCGCCGGACGCGGTTGCGTGCCGACAAGGGGTGGATCATGGACGTCTACCTGCTGCGTCCGGGTGCGGGAGACGCCCAGCAGCCTTGACCGTGACGAGGACGGGCGTGGTCTCCAAGGCGTGGATGGCCTCGAGCGCGCCGAGGCGGTGGGTGAGGTAGTGGTGCAGTGCCTCGGGATCGGCGCACATCGCTTGTGCGACAAGGTTTGTCGGGCCGGTGGTGGCGGCGACGAAGGCCAGTTCGTCATGGTCGGCCAGCGCGGTCGCCACCCGGTCGAGGTGCGCCGGTGCCACCGACATCCACAGCAGCGCCTGGGTGGTGGCGCCGAAGTGGGCGTCATCGAATTCGACATCGAAGAAGATCGCCTGGGTCGCTTGTAGCTCCGCGAGTCGTCGGGTGACGGTGGCTTGGGACCAACCGGTCGCGGCGGCGAGGCGGGCCAGGGTGGCTCGACCGTCTTGTTGCAGGGCCGCCAGCAGCGCGGCGTCGGTGTCGGCGAGGGCGCGGCCGGGTGCGGGATCGGATCGGTTCGGCCGCAGTTGATTTCGCTGGTGTTCGGCCAATGCGGCGGTGTGACCGCGCCATGCGGTCGGGCCGCCGAGGTAGGTGTGCAGGACGTAATGGGCCGAGACGGCGGTGATGCCAGCGGCGCGGGGGAGGTCCCGCAGCAGGAGTGAGCGGGACGCGGCGGCATCGCGCGGAATGTGCACCACCAGCAGGATTTCCGTGCCGCCCGAGGTGATTTTGACCCAGGAGGTATCCGGGCGTCGGGCCAGGGCATGTGCGAGGCCCTGGCCGGTGGTCGTGGTCGTGGTCAGGCGGACGAGCCATTGGGTGTGCCCGGCGTGGCTCGGATCGGCGAGGCCGACCACACGGAGTCCGGCGGTGGCGCGCAGGCGTTGGTAGCGGCGGGTGACGGTTTGCGTCGAGACGTGCAGGGCCGCCGCGATCTTGTTGAACGGCGCGCGTCCGTCGATGTGCAGGGCGTGGATCAGGCCGCGGTCGACATCATCGAGCATGGAAATATCTTTCATATCCACGTGGAATATGGAAAGTATCCGCTGATCCTTATCGGTCGATGGTTTGTTTCGGCACTTCTGTCGAAGGTGGACCGAGTCACGGGCTCGTCGGGCCCGGCCGATCGATGAAGGAGAAGTTGATGATTCTGGTGACCGGAGCGACCGGGACCGTAGGCCGCGAGTTGGTTGGCCGGTTGCTCGCGCTGGGTGTGCCGGTGCGGGCGACCACACGGCGGCCCGATACCGCCGGACTGCCCGACGGTATCGAGGTGGTGCGCGCGGATCTGGGCGATCCGGATGGCCTCGCCGATGCGATGCGCGGTGTCGATCGAGTCTTCCTGCTGTCCGGCGGACCCGAAATCCCCACCCACGACGCGAATCTCGCGCGCGCGGCGGACCGCGCCGGGGTCGGTCACCTGGTAAAGCTGTCATCCGGTCGCACCGGCGACGACACCGCGACCGATCCGATCCCCACCTGGCACCGCGCCGGTGAACAGGCGGTCCGCGACAGCGGAGTCGCGTGGACCATGGTGCGCCCCTTGGGATTCATGGCCAATGCCCTGCACTGGGCCGATTCCATTCGCGACCAGGGCGCGGTCTACGCACCGTTCGGCCAGGGCCGCATCGCCGTGGTCGACCCGCACGATATCGCCGCAGTCGCGGCGAAGGCACTCACCACCGGCGGCCATGAGGGCGAGATCTACACACTGAGCGGCCCGGAACCACTGTCACCCGGCGAGCAGACCGCCATCCTCGCCGGCGTACTCGGCCGCCCCCTGCGCTACGTCGAGGTCGAGCCCGCCGCCGCCCGGCAGGCGATCATCGACCACGGCGTGCCGGATGCAATGGCCGACGCGATCATGGCCCTGCGCGCCACCGCCTTGGAGGCGTTCACCTCGGTCGTCCATCCCACCGTCGAGCGGATCACCGGAACCCCACCCCGTCCGTTCCGCGAGTGGGCCGAACACCACAGTCACCATTTCGCCCGAGCGGACGCGCCGCCCAAGCGACCAAGATCAGGTGGAATCTATGGCGGCATCGCCCGAGAAAGTCCCGCCACCAGTTCCACCTGATCTTGATCCCCACATGCGTGAACTGCGCGGATGTCGGTGGGGCCGGGTAGCCTGGCACTCGTGCCCGAGCTACCGGAAGTGGAGGCGTTGGCGCAGTTCCTGCGGGAGCACGCGGTCGGCGCGGTGGTCGGGCGGGTCGATGTGGCGGCATTGAGTGCGGTCAAGACCTTCGATCCGCCGGTGAATGCGCTGTCCGGGCGCGATGTGACAAGCGCGGGCCGGTGGGGCAAATTTCTCGGGATGGAGTGCGACGGGCTGTGGTTGATCACGCATCTGTCGCGCGGCGGGTGGCTGCGGTGGATCGATGAGCCGAGCCAGACGCCACCCAAACCGGGCGGCAAGAGTCCGCTCGCGCTGCGGGTGCACTTCTTCACCCCCGAAGGTCTGACGCCCGCATTCGACCTGACCGAGGCGGGCACCAAGAAGCGTCTGGCGGTGTACATCGTCGATGATCCGAAAAAGGTGCCCGGTATCGCGCGCCTGGGCCCGGACGCGCTAGCGGTGACCGAGGACCAGTTCGGCGAAATCCTGCACGGCGCATCGCAACGCATCAAGACCGCCATCGTGGACCAGTCGCTGATCGCGGGCATCGGCAATGCCTACTCCGATGAAATTCTGCACACGGCGAAGATCTCCCCGTTCGCCAACACCAAAACCATGTCGGCGGAAACGATCTCGACCCTGTACGAGGCCATGCGTTCGGTGCTCGCCGACGCGGTCGGGCGGTCGGTCGGCCAGGACGCCGCACGCCTCAAGGGGGAAAAGCGTTCCGGCATGCGGGTACACGCCCGCACCGGCCTGCCGTGCCCGGTCTGCGGCGACACCGTTCGCGAGGTCTCCTACGCCGAGCGCTCGTTCCAGTACTGCCCGACCTGCCAGACCGGCGGGAAGGTATTGGCGGACCGCCGCATGTCGCGTCTGCTCAAGTAGCCCGTCAGATCAGCGTCGGCACCCGGATTCCCTGCCAGGCAATGCGTTTGGCCCGATCCGGATCGTTCTCCAGGCGGGTGACGTCGTCGATGATCAAGGTGGTGCGTCGATCTTCGGTATAGGCGGGCCAGGATGGCAGCGGTCGGCCGGTGCGGGCGAACGCGAGCCAGTTGTCCTGGAACTGATGGGTGACCGATACCAGTCCACGCCGCCCGCCCGCTGCGGTAATGGCGCGGCCGAACGGGGAGTCGGCGGCGCCGAAGACCGGGATCAGGTCCGTTGCGTGGGTCGCGCCGATACCGGCGAGCCGCAATGCGCGCGGTGCGAAGTCGTAGCGGTAGCTATAGGTCGGGGCGTAGCGACTGTGGCCCGCCGCGACGGTGACCGAGGGGCGCCAGAAGACATAGTCGCCACCGGCGCGAACGGCGACCTTCGCATCGGGATAGCCGGGATAGGCCGCGATTACCCGGGATTCGAGCTCCGCACCGCCCGCGCGAGTCAGCAGGGCGTGCATGCGCGACGGGGTGGTCGGCAGTTCATCGGCGAATTTCGCGAATAGCGTGCCCTCATCGCGATTGGTGCCGATGATCAGCGGAACCTGGTGTGCGGCACCGCTGGTGATGGCATCGATCGGCGACTGTGGCAGGTATTTGCCGTCGACGACCGGCGCGACCGGGTACAGCCCGGGGCGCTCCCGCAACACTTTCCCGCTCATCTGGTCGACCGCGCGGCGAATATCGTTGGCACCGGCCGTGATCAGCGCCTCGGCCGCGGTATCGGGGGTGGCGCCGAGCGCTTCGACGCACCGGCGGGCGAAGGCGCGCGCATCCTCGCCGGACATACCCCAATCGGCCGGTGGGCTCTGCGCGATGCCACGCTGGAACAGCCCCTTGGCCGCGGGCGTGGCCAGCAGCGATAGCACCGAATGTGCGCCCGCCGATTCGCCGAAAATGGTGACATTGTTCGGATCACCGCCGAATGCGGCGATATTGCGCTGCACCCACTCGAGCGCCGCGACCTGATCGCGCAGCCCGAGATTGGCCTCGAAAGGCCGCTCGGGCGTGCCGAACTCACCGAAATCGACATATCCGAACGCACCGAGCCGGTAGTTCAACGACACCACGATCACATCGCCGCGCACCGCGAGCCGGGCACCTGAGTACAGGCCCAACGCCGAGGTGCCGATCAGATAGCCGCCGCCGTGAATGAACACCATGACCGGCCGCGGCGTCGCGGACGGTTCGATCGGCGCGACGACATTCAGTGTCAGGGCGTCTTCACTGGTCGGCTGGTACCGGCGCGGTCCGATCCGCGCACCGGAGCGGTGCTGCATCGCGGCGAATCCGAAGGTGGTCGCCTCGCGCACACCGGTCCACGGCCGCACCGGCTGCGGCGCTCGAAATCGCAGGTCACCGACCGGTGCGGCGGCGTAGGGCAGTGAGCGCCAGCGCAGTACGCGGCGGCCGCGGTAACCGCGGACAACTCCGTCGGCGGTCGTGATATCGGACATCTTTCCGATGGTAACTACGACCGGCGGGCCTCCAACAGGCGCAACCAGAGCTCACTCACCGTCGGGTAGGCGGGCACCGCGTGCCACAGCGTGGCCAGCGGCACCTTGCCGACAACGGCGACGGTCGCCGCGTGGAGCAGCTCACCGACCTCCGGACCGACGAAGGTGGCGCCGAGCAGCGTATCGGTGGCGGTATCGATGACGATCTTCGCGCGCCCCGAGTAGTCATCACGAGCCAAGGACGATCCGGCGACCGCGATATCGATCTCCACGGTTTCGACCGCATAGCCCGCTTTGCGTGCCGCGGCCTCGGTCAGCCCGACCGAGGCGACCTCCGGCGCGGTGAACACCACCTGCGGCACCTGCCCGTGATCGGCCGTCGCGGCGTAGCGCACATCCGACAGCGCGCGCCCCTCGGCCCGTGCCGCGATGACATCACCGCACACCCTGGCCTGATATTTGCCCATATGGGTCAGCGCGGCACGATGATTCACATCGCCGACCGCGTACAGCCACTCGCCGTCGATGCCGCGGACCGTCAGCCGGTCGTCCACCTCGACGTAGCCGTCGGCGAGTCCGACCGCGGCCAAGCCGAGTTCCGCCGTCGCCGGCCCGCGCCCGGCGGCGACCAGGATCTCATCGGCCTCGATCTCGGTCTCGCCGATCCGAACGGTGACGGCGCCGCCGTGGATCCACCCCTCGCCGGTGTCCTTTGCCTCGGCGCGCTCCACGCGCGTGGGTTGGGTGCCGAATCGGATCCGCACACCGGCATCGGACAGCGCCGCGGTCACCCGTTCGCGTGCGAACGGTTCGGCATTGCCCAGCAGCGCGTCACCGCGCACCAGCATGGTGATCTCGCTCGCGCCGAGTGCGGCCAACCAGGTGGCCGCCTCACAGGCGACCACACCGCCGCCGACGATCACCACTCGGCGCGGGACCTCGTGCAGATTGGTGGCATCCCGGGAAATCCACGGCAGCGCGTCACGCAGTCCGGGGATATCGGGCACCGCGGCCTTGGTCCCGGTGGCCAGCACCACCGCGTGCCGGGCGCGCAGCAGTCGTCCGCCGACCTCGACCAGTCGCTCGCCCGCGAGCCGTCCGGTTCCGCGCACCACATCGATACCGTTCTTCGCGGCCCAGTCGACCTGCGAGCGGTCATCGTGCTTGTGCGTGAAGGCGTCACGGCGTTTCAACACCGCTTCGACATCGAGTCCGCTCGCGGCGATCCCGGCCATGGCCTTCGCACCGGACAGCACGTGCGCCGGCCGCAGCAGCGCCTTGCTCGGCATACAGGCCCAATATGAGCATTCACCGCCGACCAATTCCCGCTCGACGATCGCGGCGGTGCGCTCGGTCCCCGCGATGGCGTAGGCGGCGGCGTTCTCGCCAGCGGGCCCACCGCCGATCACGATGACGTCATAGTCGGCGGCGGCGTCCGAGGTCACTGCAGATAACCCTCGACCTGACGGGCCGGATTCTCCTGCGCGTCCTCCGGTGCGCCGCCCGCCTCGATCCGCGCCCTGCGCTGCCGCAGCAGATCCCAGGCCTGATCGAGCATGACTTCGAGTTCGGCGAGCTGCTGCCGCTCGGTCACCGGATCGACGGCCCCGGCCGTTGCCCGCGACCGCAAGTCGTGCTCGCGGTCGACCAACTTTTTGATACGCGCCAGGATGTCCTGTTCGGTCATGGGGACCATGCTACGACCACGCTGGCGATCCGAAGGTTTCGTGCGATCCGGCATCGGCCGCCGGCACATCGATACCTTGCTGCAGCGCGGCCACGATGCCGTCCAGGATTTCGTACAGCGCCGCGATCGAATGGTCGGTGCCGAGCATCCAGTTGTCGAGGCCGACGCCGAAGGCGGCGAAACAAGTGGCGGCCACGAGTTGCGGGCGTAAATCGGAGTCGGGCAGTCCGGAACGCTCGGCGAGGAACTGGGCGAGGGCATGTTTGCGGCTCATCGCCCCGGTGAAATTCTCTTGGCGCAGTTCGGGATTGGTGACCAGCAGGTGGCGGGCGCGGCGGGCGGTATCGGCCTGATGACGGCGCAGCGCCGCCTCGGATTCGTCGAGCAGTAGCTCCTGGATCGCCGAACGCATTGCGGTGAGCGCGGATTCGGTGACCGGTCGGCGCTCGAGTGCCGAAAGCAGTTGCGTCATCAGATCTTCCTCGTGCGCGAACACCACGGCCATCTTGGAGGGGAAGTGACGGTGGAAGGTGCGCCGCGAAACCTGCACGGCATCGGCGATCTGCTGCACGGTGGTCTGCTCGAAACCCTGCCGCTCGAACAGGCGCAGCGCGGTCTCGATCAGCTCACGGCGCAGTCGGGCCTTTTCCTTCTCGCGCAGACCGCTCTGCTCCATGCACCCTCCCGAATACATCTGTCTCAAAGTGACACTTTATAGCTTAGTCTGGTTAAAGTGTCTCATTGAGACAGCAGCTCTGAGCGAGAGGAAGTGTCGATGCGTCGCACTCTGATCACCCTGGCCACGGCGGCCATCCTGACCGGCTCCCTGGCCGCGACCGTCCAGGCGGATCCGGCCGGGCCGGCGCCGGGAACGGTGGTACGCGACGAGGCGCTGACATCGGACCTCTGGCTCGACGGCACCGGATCCGCGCGTCGACTCACCTACTGGACCCGCGACTCCGACGACCGCCCCGCCCAATCGACCGGCGCGATCTTCCTCCCTGTGGGTACGCCCCCACCCGGCGGCTGGCCGGTGCTGTCCTGGGAACACGGAACCGTCGGCGTCGGCGATGATTGCGCCCCGTCGACGGCGGGCCGCTCCGAGCGCGACAAGAACTATCTGGCCACCTGGCTGCGGCAGGGCTATGCCGTCGTGGCCACCGATTACATCGGACTGGGCACACCCGGAGTGCACGCCTATCTCGATGGTCGCGCCGAGGCGCATGCCGCGATCGATATGGTGCGCGCCGCCCGCGCCGTCGACGACTCGCTTTCGTCGAAATGGGTGGCCATCGGTCAGTCCCAGGGCGGCGGGGCGGCGGTGTTCACCGCGTCGCTGGCCACGAAATATGGTCCAGAGCTCGACTATCGCGGTGCGGTAGCCACCGGACCCGCTTCGAATATCGTCGACGCGTCCACGTTGGTCGGCCCGTCGACACCGAGCATCCAGTCGTCGCATCTGACCGCCTACGCGACATATGTGATGAACGGGTTGAAGGCGGCACGCCCGGACTTCGACCTGGACAGCTACCTCACCCCAGTCGGTAAGGAATTGATCGCGGCGGCCCAGACGCAGTGCTTCACACCCATGGCCCAGCGCGCCGAGGGCGTCACCCTGAATCAGCTGTTCTCCCGGCCGCTTTCGGACGGCGACTTCGCCGCGACCGCACGTCCGATAATGGATGTGCCGATGACCGGATACGACCGCCCGCTGTTCATCGGCCAGGGCACCAATGACACCGATGTGCCCGCGCCGTTGACCGCGAAGCTGGTCGCCGACCTAACGGCCAATGGCGTCCGGCCCGAGGTGCACATCTATCCCGGCCTGGATCACAACGCGACCGTCGCGGGTTCGCTACCGGACAGCATGCCGTTCGTCGCCCGACTGTTCGGCTGAACCTGAGACTGCAGGCATGCTCCGGCAATTCGCGGTGTCCGCGGTCAATTCGGTGACGCGTCGTACTGATCAAGGATCCGCATGCCATCGGGTTCGATCAACCTCCAGCTACGACCGGCCAATGCAGTCCGCGGCAATCGAAACGGCGGCGGTCAGATCGGGCCAGTTCAGCGCCGTGTAACCGAGCGCGATGCCGAAGGTGTGTGGACCCGACGCCCTGGCGAGCGGATGTTGTTGCACCACGAGGTGGTGGCGTGCCAGGCCGTCGAGTTCCACACCGCGTGCTCGGCCCGCGGTCACGGCTTGCTGTTCGGCTTCGGCCGAAGCCAGCGGTACGACCACGTGTGAACCGGCGTCGTCGCCGAGTACTTCGAGTCCGCGGCGGCGTAGTTCGTCCACGACCAGGGCTCGGCGCGGGGCCACTGTACGGCGCAGTCGGCGCAGGTGTCGCGCGAGATCGCCGTGGCGGGCGAATTCGGCGAGTACTCGTTGGCCGGCGGGGCTCGGGCCTGTGCCGGTTCGTTCACGGTGCGCGACAACGGCTTCGGTGATATCCGGGGCGGCGACGAGCCAGCCGATGCCCAAGGTCGGCGAGAAGATCTTGCTCGTGGTGCCGAGATGGACGACGACGTCCGGGGCCATGGCGGCCAGCAGCGGCAAAGGAGCAGTGTCGTAGCGCAATTCGCCGTCGTAATCGTCCTCGATGATGAGTATGCCCGCGCGCCTGGCGAATTCGACGAGTTGTACGCGACGTGATGCCTGCATGCGGGTGCCGAGTGGAAATTGGTGTGCCGGAGTGCAGTACACGGCCTTGATACCGTCCGGCAGTCGGTCGACACGCAGACCGTCGGCATCGATCGGCACCGGGACCACCCGGACACCAGCCGCGAGGAATGCGCCCGCCGCGCGCTGGTAGCCGGGATCTTCCATGGCGATGGTGTCGCCGGGGCGCAGCAGTGCGGACGCGAACTCGACTACGGCAGAACTGGTTCCGGCCGTCGCGAGCACCACGGTCGTGCTGCCCGCGCCGAGACCGCGGTGGCGCAGCAGGTGTTCGGCGACCGCCGCGCGGTAGTCCGGCTCGCCGCCGCGGTCCTTGCGCACGATGGGGGAGTCGTCCGCGGCCGCGCGCCAGGCGCGTCGCCAGGCCGCCTGATCGATCGCTTCGATGCATGGTGCGCCCGGGCCGAGGTCGAGCAGTTCCGGCGGGTGCTCGGCAGTAGCGCGCGGGCTCGGCCGGGCGGGCGCTTCGGTGGGGGCGGTCGTCAAGTAGGTGCCCGAACCGCGGCGGCTCGCGATCCAGCCCTCCGCATGCAATTGGTCATAGGCCGCGGCGACCACCGTGCGGCTGACACCGAGGCGCTGGGCGAGCGAGCGCGAGGAGGGCAGCCGATCATCCGCGCGCAGCAGACCGGAACTCGCCGCGGCCCGCAAACCCTCCGCGACTTGCACCGATAATGGCTGGTCAGCGCCACGGTCGAGAATCAGTGGAAGTTCGTCCAGCATCGCCAACCTCCCGAAATTGGACTGTTCAAATTTCCATGAATTGGCTATTTCAGAATGCCACTTTCACCTCCACGCTAGAAGTATGACGAAGTCGATCAGCTCTCGGCCGCCACTTTCGCCGACCCCGCGCACCACCCTGACCCGCTCCAAGGAGCGCGGCCGGACCGACCGGGCCGAACTCGACGCGGTCCTCGACGCCGGACTCGTCTGCCACCTCGGCGTGCTGCTCGGCGACAGCCCGGTGGTACTCCCGACCGTCTACGGCCGCGACGGCGACACGCTGTATCTGCACGGCTCGACCGGTGCCGGAAATCTACGGGCGGCGCTGACCGGCGATATCTCCATCGCCGTCACCCTGGTCGACGGCATCGTCTACGCCCGCTCGGCCATGCACTTCTCCGCGAACTTCCGCTCAGCGGTGGTGCGCGGCCGTGCGGTCGAACTCACCGACGCCGATGAGTGCATGCACGCGCTGCGGGTGATCGTCGAACACTCCGCACCCGGGTCCTGGGATCGGGTGCGGTGGCCGAACAAGAAGGAAATGGCCGCCACGATGGTGCTCGCGCTCGACCTGACCGAGGCCTCGGTCAAGGTCCGGACCGGCGGTCCGAAGGACGATGCCGCCGATATCGAGAACGGCGGTGTGTGGGCGGGCGTTCTGCCCATGCGTCAGATCTGGGACGCCCCAGTCTCTTCGGATGATCTGGAGCCGGGCATCGAGGTGCCGCAGGATGTGCTCGATCGACTCGACATCGCCTCGCTCACCACATCGTGATCGTTCCGATCACGCCGGGTACGCAGTCCTGCGGATACGAAAGGGCCCGATCCGAACGAGCGGATCGGGCCTGATCGTCGTTCTCGCGGAGAACTTATGGGCGGTTGAACTCACCGTCGTTAACGCCCGCAGTGAAGGCGTCCCATTCGCCGGGTGTGAAGACGAGTGCGGGGCCAGTCGGATTCTTGGAGTCACGCACGCCGACAAAGCCCCCGCTCAGGTGCGCAACCTCGACACATTCTTTTCCGCCTGAGCTGCGACTGCTCTTGAACCACTTCGCTCCGGATACGTTGACGCTCACTAGGATTACTCCTTTGCTACTCGCAGGGGCGGTTGAACTCGCCGTCGGTAACGCCTGCGGTGAAAGCGTCCCATTCGCCGGGTGTGAAGACCAGCGCCGGACCGGTCGGATTCTTCGAGTCACGCACGCCGACAAAGCCCCCGGTCAGGTGCGCAACCTCCACACAATCTTTCCCGCCTGCGCTGCGACTGCTCTTGAACCATTTCGCCCCGGTGAGGTCGATCTTCACGGCATGAACTCCTTCGCTACCTGCAGGGACGGTTGAACTCGCCGTCGGCAACGCCTGTGGTGAAGGCGTCCCATTCGCCGGGTGTGAAGACGAGTGCCGGGCCAGCTGGATTCTTCGAATCCCGAACCCCGACCGCGCCCCCATCGAGGAACGCGACCTCCACACACTCCGAATTCCCGGCACTGCGGGTGCTCTTGAACCACTTAGCCCCCACCAGGCGGTCTTTGTCCACTGTCACGAATCCCTTCTTGCTACCTGCCGTAGCAGGCTTCTGCTGGCTACCACGTCCAGCGCGGAATACTGGATCGTCGCGAATGCCCGACGGTACTTGTCGACGTCCGACTCTCCTTCAAGGTACGCATCACCGGTGAAGTTCTCGACATAGATGACAGTCGGTTCGGCGACGCCTTTCGAGTCCGGCTTGAAATCGAGGATGACGAACGGGCCTACTGCCATCCCGAGCGGGAAACCTGCCTTGAACGGTAGAACGCGGATCGTGATGTTCGGCTTGGTGCTGATGTCGGCGAGGTGGCGCAGTTGGGTTGCCATGATCGCGGTGTCCCCGACCATCGAGTGCAGCGCCGACTCGTGCAACATCAGATCGACACCGATGGGGGACTTCTTGCGCGTAATGATGTTCTGGCGCTGCAACTTCAGCTCGATTCGACGATCCTGCTCCTCCTCGGAGTCCTTGGGGAAGTAGATCCGATTGAGTGCGCGGGCATACTCGGCCGTCTGCAACAGACCCGGCACAAGGTCGGGGCGATAGATCCCCATGGCGTGCGCATCTGTTTCCAGTCGCATGTACACGTCGAAGTTCTCGCGGATCAGGTCATCGAAGGTGTTGTACCAAGTCTTCTCGGCGACCTGATGTGCCAGATCGATCATGGCGGCCACCTTGCCCTCAGGGATTTCGAGGACCTCGCCGAGGGCGGTCAGATCGCGGTCGAGCACCTTGCCGGGTTCGCCGCGTTCGAGGCGTGAGTACTTGCTGTGGCTCCACTGCATCTGACTCGCCACCTCCGCCTGCGTGAGTGAGGTGTTCTCCTCGCGTTGCCTGCGGATGAACCGCCCCAACTGGCGGCGCGGCAATGAGGCTCGGGATGGATCTGCGGTCACTTCAGCTCCTCGGCACTCTCGAAATGGCAGTGATCGCCTGCCGGGATGACATCTGTCGTGGGGGTTCTCATGAGTTCGGTGGGATTGTCGGAATGACAATGCCATTCTGAGGTGTCGCTGGTGTGCTAGAAGCGCGCCCGGAGAGACGAATCTCCTTCCCTCTCAGGAGTTTTGTTCAGGGGCCGGGCGCACCCAACAGCCATCGACTCACGGAGGTCGGTACATGCCGAGCCGAGAACTTCCAAAGCGAGCCGCGTTCCTTGGACCACAGCACAGGATCTACTGCGATGTGCCAACCGAGGTTATCGAGCGCTACCTCGAAGCCCTCCGAGCGTGGGCACCTCCCGAACGGCCTGGCACCGAGATGCCCTGTCCCACATCGGGTTCGGCGACTGCGATCGTGAGGCAGCGATGAGGTCGAATCCGTTGCACACCACGCAGATACCAGCTGGGAAGGTCGCAGTGTGGCAGCTCGTCAACCGCGCTGCTCGCATACTTCGTGTTCAGCTCAGCGGCGAGGCGTTCACCGCGTATCGCCTGCCGTCGCGAACGCCGCTGCCCGGAGTGCAGCCCGGAACGATCATGTTCGACGCTGATCCCGATCTGGTCGACGCCCGCGAACTGCTGCCCCAGCACGGCGATCTGTGGGACGCGGTCCGCGAGGAATACTGGTCCGCGCTACTGAACATGTCGGATCTCCCTTCCGCGCAAGCGGGGATGTGAACGCGATGTTCGGACTTCGGCCATGGAGCGGCGAAATAGCGCCCTCGGTAAGGGATCTCCTTGCGATGTTCCACGAGGACACTATGCGAAGGCTCGAATTGGCCCCTACGGACAGCGCTCCGAAACATCACACAGCCGACTGCAAGGTGACCGAGATCGGCGAAGACGGTTGGCCCAACGACTATGAAGACACGAACGCGCCCGAAGCTGTCCAACCCACCCGCGCCGTCGACACCAAGCGGTCATGAGCGACCTGCTCTCGGCACTACCGCGCGGTCGTGAGCGCCCTCGGCGTCCGCAGCGTTGATCTTGCGGCCAGTCAGATCCTGCCAAGAGGTTTCCGGTCGGACATTGCGAATCGAGTTGTGCCGTCGACGGAATTCACGGACCTACAGGTGGCATTACCGAGACCGGTTCGCACCGCTCGGCGAATTCCTGCCGCCGAGCGAGCGAACGCGTGCAGGGCTACGTGCGTGGGCCGTTTTCGCGCACAGCAAACGGAAAGGTTCAGGCGCGCGGCAGCACGCCCAGGAGCGTCGAGGTGAAGGAGTCCCGCAGAGCCTCACGCATATCCAAGTGGAGCACGCCGAGGGCGGGCTCATCCTCGTAGGCGGCAAGGAGGCTGGGCGGCGGCGGGACGTACGCCGACAGGGCACCCGCCGAGACCAGGCTCATCAGGCAGAACAGCTGCGCGCGGTCGCCGAGCTCGGGCACGTGGCGGCGCACGAGTTCGATCATGTCCGCGAGCCGCGCGAGGGAGGAACGCTTGTGCCGCTTGACCACCTCGACCGAGACGTTGTGCTCGAGGACGCCGCCCTGCGCTCCGAAGAGGTCGCACAGGACCACCCGGCCCGCTAGCGATCGACTGAGAATCTCGGCCAGCTGGCCCGCCCGCACTTCCGGCGCCGCATGCGCCTCGATGCCCGCGGCCAGCTCATCGGCCAGCTCGGCGAGCCAGCTCTCCAGAAAATCGTCCAGCAGTTCGAGCAGCACCGCCTCGCGCGACTCGAAATACCGCAGGACGTTCGACTTGGCCAGGCCCACCCGGCGGCTGAGCTCGTTGAGGCTCACCTCGGCCACGGGCATCTCGTCGAGCATCTCCGCCGCCGTATCCAGGATCACCTTGCGGCGGATCTCCCTCTGCTCCTCGCTGCGCGCTCGCTGAAATGTCACGCCTTCATCCTAACTTAAAGACCACCGGTTCCTTGACAAGAGACCGCCGATCTCTTACGATCGGATAATAACAGACCGGCAGTACTTTAGGAGAAATGTCATGTGCAGCAACTGGACCGAGCAACACATCCCCGATCAGCACGGCCGGGTGGCGATCGTGACCGGCGCCAACACCGGGCTGGGATTCGCGACCGCCCGGATGCTCGCCGCACGGGGGGCGGCGGTGGTCCTGGCCGTCCGCGACGTCGAGAAGGGTAAGCAGGCAGCCGCCCGCATTACTGGCGACGTCACCGTCCAGCCCCTCGACCTGACCTCCCTGGACTCGATCCGGTCCGCGGCGGCCGACCTGCGCGCCGCCCACCCACGCATCGACCTTCTGATCAACAACGCGGGTGTGATGTACACCCCGCGACAGACCACCGCCGACGGCTTCGAGCTGCAGTTCGGCACTAACCACCTCGGCCACTTCGCCCTCACCGGCCTGCTGCTGGACCGGCTGCTGCCCGTCCCCGGCTCCCGCGTCGTGACGGTCAGCAGCACCGGCCACCGCATCCGGGCCGCCATCCACTTCGACGACCTGCAATGGGAGCGCTCATACAGCCGCGCCGCCGCCTACGGCCAGTCCAAACTCGCCAACCTGATGTTCACCTACGAACTGCAGCGCCGGCTCGCACCGCACGGCTCCACCGTCGCGGTCGCCGCCCATCCCGGCGTGTCCAACACCGAACTCACCCGCAACTCGCCCGCCGCGTTCCGCCTGCCGATCACCTGGATTGCGCCGCTGCTCACCCAGACGCCCGAGATGGGCGCCCTGCCCACCCTGCGCGCCGCCACCGACCCGGCGGTCGCCGGCGGCCAGTACTACGGCCCTGGCAACCGGGGCGAGATCCGCGGTTACCCGAAGCTGGTCACCTCCAGCCCCGACTCCCACGACCAGGCCGTCCAGCAGCGCCTGTGGACCGTCTCCGAGGAGCTCACCGGGGTGACGTTCCCATGCCGTGAAGCGGTGACCCCATAGCTCGAGCAACACATCCCAGGAGAAATCCGATGACCGATCGCCCCCGCCCCGGATTCCTACGCGAATTCCTGCGCGCCCCACGCACTGTCGCCGCGATCGCGCCCAGCAGTGCATCTCTGGCGGCGGCCGTCACCTCGCCGATACCGCTCGCCGGTGCACCGATGGTCCTCGAGCTCGGCCCCGGCACCGGTTCCTTCACCGCCGCGATCCAGCAACGTTTGTCGGGGCGCGGCCACCACCTCGCCATCGAGATCAACGACCGCTTCGCAAACCGTCTGGCAGCGGAATTCCCGCAAGTCACAGTGGCCGCCGGCGACGCGCGAAACCTGAAGACGATCATGACCGCGAACGGCCACCGCCAGGCGGACGTGATCGTCAGCGGTCTCCCCTGGGCCGCGTTCGCTCCCGGCCACCAAGACAGCCTGCTCGACGCGATCGTCGACGGCCTCGCCCCGGACGGGGCGTTCACCACCTTCGCCTACACCTCGACGCAGTGGATGCCGCCCGCACGCCGTTTGCGGCACTCCCTCACCGACCACTTCGAGGAGGTACTGCCGCGCCGCACTGTGTGGGCAAACCTGCCTCCGGCGTTCATCTACGTCTGCCGCCGACCACGACGTCACCTGCCGGCCGCACACGATGCTGCCGCCGCGGTGCCAACGCGCGGACTCGGCGAGCGCTATCCGGCTGGAGTAGGGATATGAGCGGCAGCAACGTCGCGGCTGGGGCTTCGCCAAGCGCCTGGCCGACAACACGGACTGAGCCGACACCGTGAGCTCCGGGTCTCCGTTTGGGGCCGGTGCCCGAGCGGGTCAGGCGATGGCGGGCAGCTGCGATCCCGACCGGCGTCGGCGCGCCGGCATGATCAAGATTCCGACTGCTAGATCATCCGGGACGGTGCGTCCTTCCCATCATCCACAGGTCTTGATCATTTCTCACCGGAGAGCTCGAAAATCCTTGTCCTACATGGACTCCTGTAACTCACAAAGTGGCCGCGGCCACTGTTCGCGTCGGCCTCCGAACAGCTTCGGCCGTATCGATCCTTGGGCTGGGGAGTTCTGGCGAGCGCAGTCGAATGGTGGTCGACCACGCCGCATCCGACCGCCCTATCACTACGCTCGGCAGGCAGCGGGAGTGGAGGGGGCGCTTGCTGAGGATGCGGACAGTGTTTCACCACATGGTGATCGGTAGCGAGAGGGGGGCTGTGGTCTCGTGGACCAGGGTGCGGAGGGTTTGGGGGGTGTCGATGCGGTCGGGGGCGAGGCTGACGATGGCGAGGGTGTAGGTGTCGGCGATGCGGCACAGGTAGCCCGATAGGCGGGTGCGGGGGAGTTGGTCTGCGGTGAGGCCGGGGTGGATGGCGCGGGCGGCGACGCCGGTGCAGCGGTGCGGGCCGAGGGCGCACAGGGAGTCGGGGAGGGTTCCGATGTTGGAGCACAGGATGTCTCGCTCACCCGCGCCCTTGGATAGTGCGTAGGCCCAGCGGTCTGGAATCACCTGCAGCAGTTCCTCCGGCATCCCGCTGGGGCTGGACATGCGGCGCTCGTAGGCGATTCGGGACTTCTCGCGGATCGTGGCCGGAGTATCGGCGCGATCGATACTGATCTCGGTCATCGCGAGATCGTTGTCGACGCGCGGCTCGTCGCGGGTATCGACCGGAAGACTGGCATCGATGGTCTCCCCGGGAAATCCGCTGGCCCACAGCATCTTCGCGATCAACGTGATGAAAAGACTATTGGCCGTGCCACCCTGCGCCGCAGCCGCCAACTCCCAGTCGGCCGCCGAACATTGCACTATCACGCTGTGAGTCGGTAGGGCCTCCCGCCCGGTGCGTTCGCGGGCCGATACCGCGCGGGCGGGGCGTTCCGGGATCCCGCGGCGCAGTGCCCGAAAGGTGCCGCGCACGACGACCGACCACTGCCGCCACGCATCGGACCAATCCGATTCCGGAGCGCGGGCCTCGGCTGCCCGATCCATCCGGGCAGGTGTGCGCGAGCTATCGGACCGGTCTGATTCCCGTGCAGCGGACGTCACCGCAGGAGGGGATGTCGCTATCGGTTCGCTCGCACTCGATTGTCCCGACGTGCCGTCGACTGTTGGTGTGGTGTGAGGGCGATTTGATTTCGGTGTAGCGGATATCGGCGCGTCGGTGTTGGGGGTCGCGATCGGTTCGCTCGCACTCGATTGTCCCGACGTGCCGTCGACTGTTGGTGTGGTGTGAGGGCGATTTGATTTCGGTGTAGCGGATATCGGCGCGTCGGTGTTGGGGGTCGCGATCGGTTCGCTCGCACTCGATCGTCCCGACGTGCCGTCGACTGTTGGTGTGGCGTGAGGGCGATTTGATTTCGGTGCAGCGGATATCGGCGCGTCGGCGTTGGGAGTCGCTATGGCGTCGCTCGCACTCGACCTGCCCCGCGCGCTTCCAGCCATTGGCGTGATGTCAGAGCTATCTGGTTCTGGTGCAGTGGATTTCGCGAACGAACCCCCGCTCCGCGCCGGCGATGCGGCCAAGCTCGTGCCGCCGAGCGCATCGTCCACCGCGAGCACTAGCGCCCTGCCGTCGGCGAGCGCATGCGAACAGGTCAGCGACACAACCGATCCGCCATCGTCCAACGCGGCGGCGGATAGTCGCCAACCCGGACCGTATTCGGGATCGAGGTTCGTGCCCTGCTGGTCGGCCCACGTGAGCAGATCCGCGTGAGCGACCGTGCCCTCGGTGAACTCGAGTGGATACGCGCGACTGTTCGGTCGCCAACTACGGCGCGCGCCCGGTATCCGCGGCCGAATCACCCTGCGCCCCAACGGACCACTACTCAGCGCCGCGTGCACCCGACGCAGCAACTCCGGGTCGACGCGATCAGCGGTGCGCCACAACCCCTGTAGCGCGATCGGGGTGCCGAGCCCGCGATGCGTGCGCAGGAAGATCTCGTCGACGACGCTCAGCCGCCCCGTCACTGTCGGGCTCGCTCCCTCAGCTACGCGCGCCGTGGCGACCCGCACCGGCCGCGAATCGCTGGGCACCATCCAAAGCTCCGTCGGCGAGGGCGCGCAGACCGTGCTGGTACTCGTTGTGCAGGGCGGTCTGCTCGTCCATGCCGTCCTGTTCCAGCAGCGATATCCGGTCCGAGCGCAGGCAGGTCTGTGGCAGTGCGGCCAGTTCGGCGGCGAGTTGTTCGGCGGCGCTGCGTGCTTGGCCATTCGGCACCACCCGATTGACCAGTCCGATCTGCAGCGCCTCCGTCGCGGCGACGGCCCGGCCGGTGAGAATCAAATCCATGGCGCGACCGGTGCCGATGATGCGGGGCAGCCGGATGGTGCCGCCGTCGATCAGCGGTACACCCCAGCGGCGGCAGAACACGCCGAATGTGCTGTCCTGCTCGGCAACTCGCATATCGCACCACAGCGCCAGCTCCAGCCCACCCGCGACCGCATATCCGGAGACCGCGGCGATCACCGGCTTGGACAGTCGCATGCGGGTCGGCCCCATCGGGCCGTCGCCGTCCTCGGTGACCTGATTGGAGCGCTCGGTGCCCAACCCCTTCAGGTCCGCACCCGCGCAGAAGGTGCCGCCCTCGCCCCACAGCACCGCGACCGCCGCATCCGGGTCGGCATCGAATTCGCGGAATGCGTCGGCTAGAGCCGCGGCGGTCGGGCCGTCGACCGCATTGCGTGCCTCGGGACGGTGCAGGATCACGGTGGTCACGGGTCCGTTGCGTTCGATTCGCACACTCACGAGCACGACCATACGCCGTCCGGGGTGGTCTTGTGCCAAGAAATGAATTTGTGGTTCACTTCTTGTGTGGCCTACCGCAGAACCCCCGCTGTCCAGGCCCGCCTCGATGCGCAGGCGGGGCTGATCGTGCAGGCCGCGACCAAGGTGCTGTCCCGGGCGGGCTATGCCGGACTGTCCATGGCGGCGGTCGCCGCCGAGGCCGGATTGGCCACCGGAACGGTCTACAAGAACTTCAGCGGCAAGGCCGACCTGGTCAGCGCGGTATTCCGGAAGGTGGTCGCGCACGAGGTGACCGCGGTGGCGACCGCCGCCGCCACCGGAACCGCCGTCGAGCGGGTCAGCGCCGCGGTGGAGACCTTCGCGGGCCGGGCGCTGAAGAATCCGAAACTCGCCTACGTCCTGCTCGTCGAACCCGTCGATGCGGTGGTCGACACCGAGCGCCTGCACTTCCGCCGCGCCTTCGCCGAGGCCTTCGAATCCGCTGTGGCGGACGGGGTTTCGCACGGCGAACTGCCCGCACAGGATGCCAGGACCAGTGCGGCCGCACTGGTCGGCGCCATCGGCGAGGTCCTGGTCGGCCCGCTGGCCGACGCACCGCACAGCGAATCCGTTGTGCCCGAAGTCATCAGGTTCGCATTACGCGCGCTCGGTGCGCGCGATGAATCCCACTCAGGAGTGTCCGATGCCGACGCATGAAGTCTTCAACCAGGTTCCGAACATCGTGCCCTTCGATGTCTCGAAGAACCCGGCCCTGCTGGAGGGACTGCGCCGGGAAGGGGCGGGCTGGGCCGAGCCGGAAGTGCGCGAACTCGGCACGCTCGCCGGCGGATTCGAAGCGCAGGAGTGGGGTCGTCTCGCCAACGAATACCCGCCGGTCCTGCACACCCATGACCGCTACGGCAACCGCATCGACGAGGTCGAATTCCATCCGTACTGGCACGAACTCATGAAAGTCGCGGTGGCACACGGACTGCACGGCGCACCCTGGCTCGACGACCGGCCCGGCGCCCATACCGCCCGCGCCGCCAAGTTCTACACCTGGGGCACGGCCGACGCCGGACATACGTGCCCGATCTCGATGACCTACGCCGTGGTGCCCGCGCTGCGCCACAATAGCGAGCTCGCCGCCAAGTACGAGCCGCTACTCGGTTCCCGCACTTACGATTTCGGCCTGCGTGAACCGTCTACCAAGGCCGGTCTCATCGCGGGCATGTCGATGACCGAGAAGCAGGGCGGCTCCGACGTCCGGGCCAACACCACCACCGCGACACCGCAACCCGATGGCAGCTACCGCATCGTCGGGCACAAGTGGTTCACCTCGGCGCCCATGTCGGATATGTTCCTGACCCTGGCCCAGGCCCCCGGCGGTCTGTCCTGCTTCCTGCTGCCGCGCGTCCTGCCGGACGACACCCGCAATCCCATTCGGATCCAACGGCTCAAGGACAAGCTCGGCAACAAGTCCAATGCCTCCTCGGAGATCGAATACGAGAACGCCACCGGCTGGCTGGTCGGCGCGGAGGGCGCGGGCGTCAAGACCATTATCGAAATGGTCAATATGACCCGGCTGGACTGTGTCATCGGCTCCGCCACCGGTATGCGCATGGGCGCCGTCTACGCCGCCCACCACGCCCGGCACCGCGAAGCGTTCGGGGCCAAGCTGATCGATCAGCCCGCGATGCGCAATGTGCTGGCCGACCTCATTATCGAATCCGACGCCGCGACCACGGTCATGATGCGCCTGGCCGGTGCCACCGACCGGGCGAGCACCGATCCGGCCGAGGCCGCGCTGCGTCGAATCGCCTTGGCGGTCACCAAGTACTGGGTCTGCAAGCGCGCCTCGTCGCATGCGGCCGAGGCCCTGGAATGCTTCGGCGGCAACGGCTATGCCGAGGAATCCGGTATGCCGCGGCTCTATCGCGAGGCTCCGCTGATGTCGATCTGGGAAGGCTCCGGCAATGTGGCCGCCCTGGACGCCTTGCGCGCCATGGGCCGCCAGCCCGAAACCGTGGAGGCATTCTTCAACGAGGTCTCGCTCGCGGCGGGTGCCGACCCCCGGCTCGACGACGCCATCGCCCGGGTCGGCAAGGAACTGTCCGACCTCGACGAAATCGAATACCGCGCCCGCCGCGTCGTCGAACTCATGGCCCTGGTGCTACAGGGTGCGCAGCTGGTCCGCCACGGCCACCCGGCGGTGGCCGATGCCTTCTGCGCTACCCGCCTCGGCGACGACTGGGGCATCGCCTTCGGCACCCTGCCCACCGGTGTGGACACCGCGGCCATCATCGACCGCGCTCTCGTCTAGTGCCCCGGGCCAGCCGAAGCGGTTGCGCGCCACCTACCATCGCACCAAGGGGGTGCGGCACCTGCTCGGTGCACCCGACTGCCGGATTACCTACCGTACGTTGCTTGACGAGAGGTCAGCTCACTTACTGAAACCGACGCGAAAACCGCTGGCCAGGAACATAATTCGGTTGACATCGGGAGAGAATGATCCCGTGACAGGGAACAGGTCTGCTCGGTGGGCGGTCGAGCCCGCCGAGCCGCGTTCGCCCGAGGCGGCCACCATCCTCCGGCTCTATCTGGCCGAGATGATCAGCCGCTACTACTGCCGTCCTACCGATGAGGCGGAGATCGACCGGCACCTCGCCGATGGCCACGACAGCGACGACCTGGCCCCGCCGACCGGCTTGCTGCTACTCGCACGCCGAAGCGGCGAGGCCGTCGGCTGCGTCGGCCTGCGCCGCCTCGATGCGCAGACTCTCGAGCTGACACGCATGTTCGTCCGCCCCGATGCACGCGGCGACGGCGGCGCCGCCGAATTACTGGGCTCGGCGGAACTCGCCGCCCGCGAACTCGGCGCACACGCGATCCGCCTCACTACACGCAAGGATCTCGTGGAGGCTCGCGCCCTCTACTCCAAGCATGGATACGCCGAGATTCCGCCCTACGGCGACGACCCGCTGGCAGATCACTGGTTCGAAAAGAAGCTGGACTGAGAGGTCGGTGTTTCCGCGCCCTGACATGTTTCGTCCCAACCAGCGCGGTAGGCGGTTGCCGAACTGCCGGTCCAATTTTCCAGCAGCCTGGTGATCTCGACATCGAGGGAACGGACTCCGTTGACCAATTCCTCGGCGGTCAACTGCACATACCGACCAGCGTCGGTCACCTCGGCCGGAACGATGTCGAACGTCCCATTCCCCGAATTCGGTTGCGCCACAGTCACCCTCCCCCCACGTAACCAAGTACATCGAGAAGCTGCACCACCTCGCAGCTCGAATCCACCGCCGTAGTGCCGCAATGGCCAGTCTCCGGCGTCAGTGGGCGAGGGCGTCGGGTTGGCCGCGCCATTGCCGTGGTGACAGACCATGGTTGCGCCGGAACAATCGGGTGAAATAGCCGGGATCGGGCACGCCGACGCGGCGGGCGATCTCGCCGACCGGCAGATCGGTATCGGCCAGCAGTCGGCGCGCCTCGGCCATCCGCCGTTCGGTGATCCACGACTGCACGGTGCGCCCGGTGCGGCGGCGCACCACGGTGGTCAGATGTCCCGGTGTCATGCCGACCTCGTGCGCCACATCGCGTAGCGAGAGCGGTGCGGTATGCCGCTGGTCGATCACCTCGAACACCTCGGCGAGCAGCGGTTCACCGCTGCGCCGTAGATCACCCACCACGTCGGCAGCCAGGCGCGCGAGGTCGATGAGCAGCAGCGTCAGATGTGCGGTCGCGGCCTCGCGGTAGCCCTCCTGTCGCTGCGTCAGTTCAGCATCGATGGCGGCGATCGCGTTGTCCCACAGCGGCCTGCGCGGCACCGGTACCGACAGCTCCAGCACCCCACCAGAATGTTGGTGCAAGAAGGGGAACAGCAGCGGATGCGCGCGCCAGGCTGGCCACGGTGTCCGCCCGGCATCGCCGAGCATGGCGGGATCGAAGAACACTCCGACGGCGCCATCGAACTCGCCCACGGCGGCGGCCTTGATCACCTCACCCGCCGCGACCACGTACACCACCCCGGTGGGCCGGACATACACCAGCACCGGAAATTCGTGAATATGCGGACTGCCATTACCGGGCGCGTGGCGTTCATCGAATCGCATCAGCGATATCGGCGGCGTGACCTGGTCGGTCCTATAGTCGTACACCGGAACGCCGTCGCGGTGCCTGATCACCCGGGTGGCCTCGGTCATAGCACCGAAAATAGTCCTAATTCCGCCGATAATCACCCAATTCTATCGCTGTATCTGCGGGCACCATGGGAATCATGACCAAAGATCATCCACATTCTGTTCTTCATGCCATGGGCAACCGGCACGACTACCTGCCCGCAGCGGGCCGTGACGCACTGCTCCCCGGCTACGATCTGCTCACCCGGCTGCTCGGCATGTACAAACTCCACGAAACCCTCGTCGCGCAGGCCGAACTCGCGCCCGGCCAGCGTGTCCTGGAAATCGGCTGCGGCACCGGAAATCTGACGATTCGCGCCAAACGCGCCCAGCCCGCCGCCGAGCTGATCGGCTCCGATCCCGATCCGCTCGCACTGGCGCGCGCCGAACGAAAAGCACACGGGCTGAGCGGCATTCGCTTCGAACGTGCCTACGCTCAGGAACTGCCCTATGCGGAAGGGGAGTTCGACCGGGTGCTGTCGGCGATGATGCTGCACCACCTGGAGACCGACATCAAAACAGCCGCGCTGGCCGAGGTGCTGCGGGTGCTGCGCCCCGGCGGCAGCGTGCACATTGTCGATGTCGGCGGTGCCGTCACCTCGGACGACGGCCTGGTGGCCCGGCTGATGCTGCACAACGAGCACGCCGCCGACAACCTCGGCGATGGCATTCCCCAACTGCTGCGCTCCGTCGGCTTCGACAGTGCCGTGGTCGCCTCCCAACGCCACCGCCGCCTGGGCCGCGTCACCTTCTACCGCGGGATCCGCCCGATCTAACTGGTGCCAGGCGAGAGCGGTTGCAGCACCCGTTCGACGAGCGCGGTGTCGCAGTGCTCGATCACCTCGGTGAGCCGACCGTCGGCGACCCGGAAAATGAAACAGTAGGTCTGCTCGTAGGGCTCTCCGCTGGTGGTCCTGCCATGGCCGCGCACCTGGGCCACCACGCGGTCGTCTTCGGCAATGATGAATTCGGCCGCACTGCGATATTCGGTGAACTGGGTCATCAGCGGCCGCAGGAGCTCGTTCAGCACAACGGCCTTCGGTTCCCAGGTCTGCGACCAGGACCAGTTTCCGGGAAAGATCCAGCGGAAGTCGTCGGCCATGGCCTCGGCCATCGCCCGGGTATTGCCCCGGGACATCTCGTCGAAGATCCGCTCGACCAGTTTCTTATTCTCGGTTGCGCTCATACCTGCGACGCTAGGTAGCGTCGAGGCATGCGACAAGCGACAGTCTTGCATGGTTGATATGAGTAAACCGCATGGGTGAGTTCACGATCGTCGGGCTGCGCGTGGTGCGCGAGGCCGCGAGGTGCGGATCGTTCTCGACCGCCGCGGAGCATCTGGGATATACGCAGTCGGCGGTATCCCGGCAGATCGCGCTCATGGAACAGGCGGCTGGCCGGGCACTGTTCGAGCGGCATGCGCGGGGCGTCCAGGTGACCGCGGCCGGACGGATCGTGCTGCGCCATGCCGAAACGGTGCTCGGCGGTCTCGGATCCGTTCGTCACGAACTCGACGACCTGGCCGCTCGTCCGCCCGCCACCCTTCGGGTCGGCGCGTTCTCGACCGCCATGGCGGCACTGGTGCCAAGGGCCATTGCCGCCACCGCGACCCGGCTCGCGCGGGTGCCGTTGCGTGAAGGGACAAGTCCGCGGCTGCTGTCCGCGGTCACGCGCGGGCGACTGGACCTGGCGGTGGTGACCGAGACTCGGAATCTGCCCGCGGATACCGAGATCGAGCCACTGCTGGACGACCCGCTGCTCATTGCGGTGTCGCCGGAACATGAGCTGGCAAATCGGGTGAGTGTCACGCCCGAGCAGCTGCGCGGTGCGCGCTGGATCGCGGGCAGCCCCGACCCGAGCAGCACCCTGCTCGGCGCGTGGACCGACGCCACCCGGGAGCCGGAGATCGCCTTCGTCGCGCGCGACTGGTTCGCCAAACTCGGGCTGGTCGCGGCAGGTATGGGCTTTACCGTGGTCCCCGGAATCGCGGTACCGGTACTGCCGCAGGGCATTGCCCTGGTCCGCATCGATCATCCCGCCGCGGTACGTACCACATCCGTCGTCCATGTCTCGAAGGCTCGGCCCGGCATTCAGGACAACCAGAAGCGCGACGCCGAGCCGCGACAGATCTTCATCGAAGCCCTGCGCGATGCCGCCGCCGATCTTGCCGCCGAAGTTCGACAGCGACTTCGATAGCCGACTTACATAGCCATACGCCCAAATTCACGGCGGGCGGCCGCAGCCTGAGTAGGGTTGTTTCGATGACACGGACTTCCGTCGAAATGCCGTTGCGCTCGCTCGTCGCGCATCTGCAGATCCGGGCGACGGGTTGCGCCCGACGTTATGTGCTCGGCATCGCGGGCCCGCCGGGCGCGGGTAAATCCACACTGTCCAAGTCGATTCGCAATGAACTGAACAACCGCGCCGGTCGGATGTGCGCCGAGATCGCGCCGATGGACGGCTTCCACCTACCGAATGCCGTGCTGCGCACGACGAATGACCTGGAGCGCAAGGGCGAGCCGCATACCTTCGATGTCGCCGCCTATCTGGACGCCCTGCGCCGTCTGCGTGATACCCCGATCGGCGAGCCGGTGCCGTGGCCGACCTTCGACCGCGCCATCGAGGAACCGACCCCGGCCGGTGTCGTCTTCGACCGGCACGAGATCGCCATTACCGAGGGCAATTACCTGCTGCTGGACGAGGGCGCCTGGTCGGGCGTGCGCGACCTGCTCGACGAGGTCTGGTACCTGGACGTGGAACGCGAGGTCATCGAACAACGCCTGCTGCGCCGCCACATCCGCGGTGGGCGGAGCGCGGACGCCGCGAAAATCAAGGTGCACGACAGCGATCTACCCAATGCCGACCTGATCGCGGGCACCCGGGACCGTGCCGACCTGGTGCTGCGCCAGCGCGGCGGCCGCTACTACGCCGCCGAGGGATAACACTCGCGGCACCGACTCCGCATCGCCGAATCCCGCTGGGAGTGACATGATCTCGCTCGATAGTTCGTGTCGACGTATCTGGGAGCAAGCGGGATGTGGGAGTACGAGTACAGCGCCGAAACTGCGGTCGCATCGGAGGCGCTGTGGCGGTGCTGGTCGGATATGGAGGCCTGGCCGGAGTGGAACGACGGTCTCGACGAGATCGAGATCGATGGCCCGTTCGAGGTCGGCACCGGGTTCACTATGACGCTGCCCGACGGCGATACGGTACGGCTGCGTCTGGTAGAGATCGAGCCCGGCGAGCTGTTCACCGATGAAATGGACGGCGGCGATTTCACCGTCGTCACCGAACACCGCCTGGAGCCCGCGGGCGAGGGCTTTACCCGCGTCGTCTACCGGACCGAGATCATCGGCGACGCCGCCGACACCGTGGGCCCCGAAATCGGCCCGGGTATCACCGCCGACTTCCCGGATATCGTTGCCGCCCTGATCAAGACGGCACAGGCACTGGGCTGAACTGGCGGTGGCCGGCCGGTCCGGTCGGTCACCATGGGATCAGCGGTGGTCGCGGTACCAGCCGATGAGGGCGTCGGTGGACGAGTCGCCCTGGGACGGCGGCGCTTCCGCAGAGGTCAGCAGCGGGGCCAGCGCCAGCGCCTGCTGTTTGCCCAGTTCGACGCCCCACTGGTCGAAGCTATCGATACCCCAGATGGTGCCCTCCACGAAGACCTGGTGTTCATAGAGTGCGATCAGCTGACCGACGGTGGCCGGGGTCAGCTGCGGCGCGAGAATGGTTGTGCTCGGCCGATTTCCCGGCATCACCTTGTGCGGTACCACCTTCGGGTCGGTGCCCTCGGCCGCGATCTCCTCGGCGGTCTTGCCGAAGGCGAGCACCTTGGTCTGCGCGAACAGATTGCTCATCAGGATGTCGTGCATGCTGCCGGTCCCGTCGCGGGTGGGCAGATCGTCGGTGGGACGGGCGAATCCGATGAAATCGGCGGGGATCAGCCGGGTGCCCTGGTGCAGCAGCTGGTAGAACGCGTGCTGGCCGTTGGTTCCCGGTTCACCCCAGAAGATTTCGCCGGTCGAGGTGGGCACCGGCGTACCGTCGGCGCGCACCGACTTGCCGTTCGATTCCATCGTGAGCTGCTGCAGATAGGCCGGAAAGCGCGCCAGATCGTTCGAATAGGGCAGAACCGCATGCGATTCCGCGCCGAAGAAGTTCGAGTACCAGATGCCGAGCAGGCCGAGCAGCACCGGTCCGTTCTCGGCCAGCGGCGCGGTCGCGAAATGCCGGTCCACGGCATGCATTCCGGCCAGGAATTCGGCGAAGCGCTCCTTGCCGATGGTCGCCATCACGGACAGGCCGATGGCCGAATCCACCGAGTAGCGACCGCCGACCCAATCCCAGAAGCCGAACATATTCGCGGTGTCGATACCGAATTCGGCGACGCGCTCGGCATTGGTCGAGACCGCGACGAAATGCTTGGCGACGGCCTCCGAGCCGAGCGCGGCGACCAGCCAGCGTCGGGCGGCGGTGGCGTTGGTCAGCGTCTCCAGCGTCGAGAAGGTCTTGGAGGCAACGATGAACAGCGTTGTCGCCGGATCGAGTCCGTTGAGCTTCGCGACCAGATCGGCCGGGTCGACATTGGAGACGAATCGGGCGCCGATCCCGGCATCGGCGTAGTGCCGCAGAGCCCGGTGCACCATATCCGGGCCGAGATCCGAGCCGCCGATGCCGATATTCACCACGGTCTCGATGCGTTCGCCGGTGGCGCCGCGCCATGCGCCCGAGCGCACCGCGTCGGTGAATTCACCCATCCGCCGCAGCACCTCGCGCACCTCGGAGCCCGCGTCGGCACCGTCCACGGTGACCGACTCGCCCTCGGGCAGCCGCAGCGCGATATGTTCGACCGCGCGGTCTTCGGAGGTATTGATGTGGTCGCCGCGGAACATCGCGTCGCGCCGCTCGCCCACACCGGCCTCATGCGCCAATTCGACCAGCAGATGCAGGGTTTCCCGCGTGACGCGATGCTTGCTGTAGTCGATGTGCAGATCGCCGACTCGGACGATCAGCTCGCGGCCGCGGTCGGGATCTTCGGCGAAGAATTCGCGCAGGTGTCGTCCTGCGACGGCGCTGTGATGCTCGTGCAGTTTCCGCCAGGCCGCCGATGCGGCGATGTCGCTGCTCACGTCCGCGAGGTTACAAGCACTCGATCAGGTACGCAGGCAACGACCGCATACTTTCAGTGATGTTGCCCTATTGGTTGCTTATGGGGATCGCTTGCGGGCACTCGAAAACGGTCGTGGCGGTCGTTTGTGGGTCGTTCGAGGAGGGCCGGTGGTGGTCGCTTGTGGGGCGTTCGGGAGGGGCCGGTGGTGGTCGCTTGTGGGGCGTTCGAGAGGGGCCGGTAGCGGTCGCTTGTGGGGCGTTCGAGAGGGGCGGGCCGGTAGCGGTCGC
Organism: Nocardia sp. NPDC005998; assembly: GCF_040614395.1. NCBI lineage: Bacteria > Bacillati > Actinomycetota > Actinomycetes > Mycobacteriales > Nocardiaceae > Nocardia > Nocardia sp. NPDC005998. Next base: position 57,945 of record NZ_JBEXUI010000001.1, read on the forward strand.
TTGTGGGGCGTTTGAGAAGGGCGGTAGCGGTCGCTTGTGGGGCGTTCGAGAGGGGCCGGTAGCGGTCGCTTGTGGGGCGTTTGAGAAGGGCGGTGGCGGTCGCTTGTGGGGCGTTCGAGAAGGGCGGTGGCGGTCGCTTGTGGGGCGTTCGAGAAGGGCGGTGGCGATCGCTTGTGGGGCGTTCGAGGAGGGCGGTGGTGATCGCTTGTGGGCCACTCGCAAAGGTCGGCGATTTCGCATCGATGAGTCCCGGGTGAGGCGCAAGCGCGCGGCCTAGGCTGTGGTTCATGGTGTCCGAACGTGAAGTACTCCAATCCGTACCGACGCAGTTGTGGATCGGCGGTCCCGTCGACGCCACCGGGGGCGGCACCTTCGCGGTGCACAATCCGGCCGATGGGCAGGTGCTGACCCAGGTCGCCGACGCGACGCCGGAAGACGCGGTGCGCGCACTGGATGCGGCCGTCGCGGTGCAGGCCGAGTGGGCGGCGACGTCATCGCGGGCGCGCGGGGAGATCCTGCGCCGCGTCTTCGAACAGCTGACCGCACGCGCCGAGGAATTCGCGCTGCTGATGACCCTGGAAATGGGTAAGGCGCTGCCGGAGAGCCGCAATGAGGTGCGCTACGGCGCCGAATTCTTCCGCTGGTTCAGCGAGGAGGCGGTCCGCGTGCACGGGCGCTACCTGCACGCGCCGTCCGGCACCGGGCGGATCATGGTGCACAAGCAGCCGGTCGGGCCGTGTCTGGCCATCACACCGTGGAACTTCCCGCTGGCCATGGGCACCCGCAAGATCGGCCCCGCACTGGCCGCTGGCTGCACGATGATCGTCAAACCCGCCTCGGCGACACCATTGACCATGTTGGCGCTGGCCAAGCTGTGCAGCGAGGCGGGGCTGCCGGACGGGGTGCTCTCGGTGATCACCTCCAGCCATTCCGGTGCCGTGACGAAGCCGCTGCTGGAAGATCCGCGCCTGCGCAAGCTCACCTTCACCGGGTCGACCGAGGTCGGTAAGAAACTGGTGCAGCAGTCGGCCAACGGGCTGCTGCGCACCTCGATGGAGCTCGGTGGCAATGCGCCGTTCGTGGTCTTCGACGATGCCGATATCGATGCAGCTGTGCAGGGCGCAATGCTGGCCAAGTTGCGCAATGGCGGCGAGGCGTGCACCGCGGCCAACCGCTTCCATGTGCAGAACGGTGTGCTGGAGGAGTTCACCACCAAACTCGTCGAGGCGATGTCGAGCAGCGTGACGATCGGCCCTGGCGCCGATCCGAACACCACGCTCGGCCCGCTGATCAACGAGGAACAGCTCGATACGGTCAGCGAACTGGTCGACGATGCGGTAGCGGTCGGCGCACAGGTCCGGCTGGGCGGCAAGGCGCCCGGCGGTCCCGGCTGGTTCTACCCCGCGACCATCCTGAGCGAGGTCCCCGCGAATGCTCGGATCCTGCGCGAGGAAGTCTTCGGCCCCGTCGCCCCGATCGTCGGCTTCGAAACCGAGGAAGAAGGTCTGGCCGCCGCCAACAACACCGAATTCGGCTTGGTTTGCTACGTCTACACCCGCGACCTGGACCGCGCCCTGCGCATCGCCGAGGGCCTGGAATCCGGCATGGTGGGCGTAAACCGCGGCGTAATCTCCGATCCCGCAGCGCCTTTCGGCGGCGTCAAGGCATCGGGCTTCGGCCGCGAGGGCGGCATCGAGGGCATCGAAGAGTACCTGTCCACCAAGTACATCGCCCTCACCTGAGCGCTTGCCCAGGGTGGTGCGTCGGAAGGCGGCGCACCACCGCTGGCCTCGGCTCCACGGCCGTTTCCGCCGCAGGATGTTTCGGCTTTCGAATGCGGCGTCGATTTCCGCATCTGTTGCAGCTGCTACGCCCAGCCCGGTGGCGCGCGTCACATCACCATCGGGGACCGACGACTGCACCGGTCATCGAGTCCACATACGAAACGGCCGCCCCGGGGGTGATCACCCGGGGCGGCCATGGGGAGGCGACGGTCTCGCGAGCGCCGCGTGGTCTGGTCGTGCCGCGTGTCGCGGCGTCAGACGCGGCTAGTGGCCGAGGCGGCCGCGGCCGAGGCGGAGCAGCAGCATGGCGAGGGTGTGGCCTTCCTGGCCGAGTTCACTGAAGCGCTCGAGCACCTTCATCTCACGACTGTGTACGAGGCGGGGGCCGCCGGAGGCCATGCGCGTGCGGCCGATGATTCTGGAGATCTCGGTGCGGCGCTTGATGGCGGCCAGGATTTCCGCGTCGAGCTGGTCGATCTCCTTGCGGAGCTTGTCGATCTCGGCCTCGGTATGGGGCAGAGCCGAATCGGACCCGGTCGTCGTGGCAGGGGTGCTCATCATTCATCTCCTCGTGTCAGAACATGGATCGGCTGGTGAGTCCAGCTCGTTACCCGGTTCTTTCACCGTGCAAAACAAACCCGGTGGGCCTTGCAATCCTCCCCCAGGCGGCGCGCTCAGGCACTAAGTCCGCGATCACGATATCCGGCCATTAGCCGAATCGGATGTATCACGGTCGCGCAGATCATGTCGCCAGTCTGCCACGGGGTCGTAGCAATGCAAAACACTTCGTTTTGTGAATCTGCTGACGAGGCATCCGGTTAGCGGTGGCCATGCTGACCGGGGGCAGTTCATCGGCCGTTCGCCACACAGCCGCCGAATCGTCACCGACGCCGACGGGGACTTCATCTCTGTCGGTGCCCGCCGGTAGCGTGGATGGACGATGGACATCACGGTGGCTCCCAAGACGCAGGCCGGGCGGACTCGGCACCAGGACCCAACCCAGAAACCACAGGTCGACACTGCTCGTGCCGAGGAGTTGGGCGACGCTGCCGTGCCGACTGCGGTGGGCGCGCCGGAACCCGCCGACGATGACCCGGCACGGCGTGTCGTCGAGGACAAGCATCGTGTCGAACAAGAAAAGCGCCGCGCCGAACGTGAGCAGCGTCGCACGGAGGAAGCCGAGCGACTGCTCGATGGCCTCAATCAGCAGCAGCGCGCGGCGGTCGTGCACACCGGGACGCCGCTGCTGATCGTCGCGGGCGCGGGTTCGGGCAAGACCGCCGTACTGACCAGGCGCATCGCCTATCTGCTCGCCGCTCGCGGTGTGACGCCCGGTCAGGTCCTCGCCATCACCTTCACCAACAAGGCCGCCGCCGAAATGCGCGAGCGGGTCGGCGGCCTGGTCGGACCGCGCGCGAACAACATGTGGGTCTCGACCTTCCACTCGAGTTGCGTCCGCATTCTGCGCATGCAGGCGACCCTGGTGCCCGGCCTGAATTCGAATTTCTCCATCTACGACGCCGACGATTCCCGGCGGCTGCTCACCATGATCAGCCGCGACTTCGATATCGACGTCAAGAAATATTCGGCGCGCCTGCTGGCCACCGCCATCTCGAATTTGAAGAACGAGCTCATCGGCCCGGAACAGGCCACCGCCGACGCCGAAACCGACGACACCGAACTGCCCGCACTCGTCGCCCGTGTGTACATCGAATATCAGCGCCGGTTGCGTTCGGCGAATGCGCTCGATTTCGATGATCTGATCGGCGAGACGGTGGCGCTGCTGCAGCACCATCCGCAGGTCGCCGAGTACTACCGGCGCCGATTCCGGCATGTGCTGGTCGATGAGTACCAGGACACCAACCACGCCCAGTACATCCTGGTCCGCGAGCTGGTCGGACATCACACCGAGGACCGCTCCGACGATGCGGTCGCGCCGAGCGAACTGTGTGTCGTGGGTGATGCCGACCAGTCCATCTATGCCTTCCGCGGCGCGACCATCCGCAATATCGAGGAATTCGAACGCGACTTCCCGGATGCCGAAACCATTCTGCTGGAACAGAACTACCGCTCCACCCAGCACATCCTCTCCGCCGCCAATGCGGTGATATCGCGCAATGAGAACCGTCGGGACAAGCGGCTGTGGACCGATTCCGGTGAGGGCGATCTGATCACCGGCTACGTCGCCGATAATGAGCACGACGAGGCCTCGTTCGTGGCCAGGGAGATCGACCGGCTGGTGGACGCGGGCGATGCCAACTACAGCGATGTCGCAGTGTTCTACCGCACCAACAACAATTCCCGCGCGCTGGAAGAGATCTTCATTCGGATGGGGCTGCCGTACAAGGTGGTCGGCGGTGTGCGCTTCTACGAGCGCAAGGAGGTGCGCGATATCGTCGCGTACCTGCGGGTGCTCGACAACCCCAACGATACGGTGAGCCTGCGCCGCATCCTCAATACCCCGCGCCGGGGTATCGGCGATCGGGCCGAGGCCTGTGTCGCGGTGCACGCCGAGCAGCGGGGGATCGGTTTCGCCGAGGCGCTGCGCGATGCCGCCGATGGCAAAGTGGCGCTGCTGAATACCCGTTCGCAGCGCGCCATCGCCGGATTCCTCGAGCTGCTGGAGGAGATCAGGGCGGCCGGTGCGCAGGCCGATCAGGACTTTCCGGATCTCGGCAATATGGTCGACGCAGTGCTCGACCGCACCGGCTACCGAGCCGAGCTGGAGGGCTCCGATGATCCGCAGGACGGCGCCCGCCTCGACAATCTGAACGAATTGGTCAGCGTCGCACGGGAGTTCAGCTCCGAGGCGTACAACAATGCGGAGGCCGCCCGGCAGGAGGGTCTGGTACCCGAGGTCGCCGAGGGCGAGCCCGACCCGGGTTCGCTGGCCGCCTTCCTGGAACGGGTCTCGCTGGTGGCCGATAGTGACCAGCTGCCCGATGAGGGCACCGGTGTAGTCACCATGATGACGCTGCACACCGCCAAGGGACTGGAATTCCCGGTTGTCTTCGTCACCGGTTGGGAGGATGGCCAGTTCCCGCATATGCGCGCGCTCGGCGATCCGACCGAACTGGCCGAGGAACGTCGCCTCGCCTACGTTGGCATCACCCGGGCCAGGCAGCGGCTCTACGTCAGCCGCGCGGTGGTCCGCTCCGGCTGGGGTCAGCCGGTCTCGAATCCGGAATCGCGCTTCCTACAAGAGATTCCGGCCCACCTGATCGAATGGAAGCGGTTGGAGCCCAAGGGCTCCCCGTTGACGCGCGGCATCCGTCGCCGCGGCGAGGACGACGGTCTGGAACACGACTGGACCCGTGACGGCTGGAACCAACAGCGCCCCGGCGTCAGCGACCGCAGCCCACGCCGCCCCGCCCCCGGTGGCGCAACCCGCAACAACGCCAATCTCGTACTGGCCGTTGGCGATCGAGTCAGCGATGACAAATACGGTCTCGGCCGCGTGGTCGCCGCCGAGGGCTTCGGCCCCCTGGCGACGGTCACCATCGATTTCGGCACCGCAGGCAAAATCCGGCTCATCCCGCAATACAGCCGCACCTTGGTCAAACTCTGACCGGTTCTCGGAATAGGGCCATTGGCCCTGATCCACCAAGGGGCGGCGACGGTAGCGTGCGCGATGTGGAAACCGTCGCGCAGCACCTGCTGTGGTACCTGCCGATGCTGTGGCTCGGCATGGTGCTGGCCATCTCGTTCCTGGAGGCGCCGCTGAAGTTCCGGGCGCCGGGTATTACCGTGCCGCTCGGCCTCGGCATCGGACGGCTAGTGTTCCGGGCGCTGAACGTCGCGGAGACCGTCCTTGTCGCCGTGCTGATCGTGGCGACCCTGGTGGTCGGCCCCAGCGGTGCCGTTCGGGTCTGGCTCGGCGTTACCGCCGCGATTCTCGCCGTCCAACTCCTCGTTGTCCGGCCACTGCTGACCCGCCGCTCGGACCGTGTGCTCGCCGGTGCGGACTTACCGCGCTCACGCGCCCACTACTGGTACATCGGCTTGGAAGTGGCCAAGGTCGTATCCCTGATCGGGGTCGCTGTAGTATCGGCCGAATTTCGGGCGGATATGGCGCAACCGCTGGTCAGTGAGTGCGGGAAGCGCCGGGGCTGATGAGGCTGGTCAGTTCGCGCATCACCTGCGGAGACGGTTTGAAGTAGCGGCGGAGGTTCTCGGCCTTGAAAGAGAACGCCTCGGGCAAGCCGCCGTACGCGCGATATGCGCACGATGACCCTCGGTAAACACTCCTTACGCTCTGTACCTACTAGTATGTACAGTTTCCTGCATGAGCACGAGGGACAACCTCATCGAGAGCGCACGGGCACTGCTGTGGGAGCGGGGCTATGTGGGGACCAGCCCGAAAGCGATTCAGCAGCGGGCCGGAGCCGGCCAGGGCAGCATGTACCACCACTTCGCCGGCAAGGAGGAACTGGCGCGTGCCGCGATCGATCGGACGGCCGCGGAGCTGCGTGCCGGTGTGGACGCGCAACTTTCCGGTCCGGGCACTGCGCTTCAACGTATTTCGGCCTATCTGCGCCGCGAGCGCGACATCCTAAAGGGTTGTCCGATCGGTGGGCTGACTCAGGATCCGGACGTGATGGTCGCACCCGCCCTCCGCGAGCCGGTCGAGGAGACCTTGACCTGGCTGTGCACCCGCCTGGCAGGAGTGCTGACCGAGGGCCTCGAGGCCGACGAGCTGAGTCCGCCCCTGGACCCGGCCGCCACGGCGGCGGCGATCGTCGCCGTGCTGCAGGGCGGGTACGTCCTGGCCCGGGCCGCCGACAGCGAAACGTCTTTCGAGCAGGCGGTCGAGGGAATCCTCGCGTTGCTCACTGCCCACACCATTCACTGAGTTTCGAAAACCGCACGAGATCAAGGAAATACGACAAGCATGCGCATATCCCACGCTCCTCACACCGCGGTATCCGCTTCCTCCGCGTTCATCACCGGTGACGCGCGCGTCGAAGAACTCGCCGTCCCCGACGGCCTTTCACGGACGCAGGTCGACAGCGTCCGGTTCACCCCTGGTGCCCGCACGCGCTGGCACCGTCACCCGGTCGGGCAGGTGCTCGTGGTGACCGACGGCGCGGGGCTCGTGCAACGCCGCGGGGGACCGGTCGAGACCATCCGCACCGGCGACACCGTGCGGATCGAGGCCGACGAATGGCATTGGCACGGAGCGACTCCCGGCAACTCGATGACGCATGTGGCCATCGAGGAACTTCCGGTGGACGGGAGTACGGCGGAGTTCGCGCAGGCTGTGACAGACGCCGAATACCACGCTGCGGACGGAGACCAGGCTGACCCGGCCCCGCCGCTGAGCCGTGTGATCGTGATGGACCAACAACTGCCGCAGCCGCTGGCTACCCAGCATGTAGAGATCCGGCGGATCACCATCGCACCCGGATACGCCGCAGGGCTGCACATCCACAACGGGCCGGTCTTCGGCAACATCGAGACCGGGTCGGTCATCTATCAGATCGAGGGACAACCGGAAACCGTGCTCGAACCCGGCGATGTGTTCTACGAACCCGAGGGCATACGCATCGCACGCTTCGATGCACAGGCGGACGGCGTCACCTTCCTCGGGTACTTCCTGCTCGGTGACGGCGTGGACGCCGAGCTTGTCTTCCCCGACGCCTGATTCCCCTCTACCGGCTGCTCGCCATTCTCAACCGCCAGCGCGTCCAGTTCCGTGCATCGCGTGGGTGTGAATTCGTGCGCGAGCCGGTCGTAGGTCTCGGTCTGCGCCGGTGCGGTCAGTCGCGTTCGGGGCCGAGGCTGATGCCGCGGGTGGCGAGCCAGGGGATGGGGTCTATGCGGTCGGTGCCATTGAGCCAGACTTCGAAGTGGCAGTGCGGGCCGGTGGATTCGCCGCGATTGCCGACCGTGGCGATTTCGTCGCCCGCGAGGACGTGCTGGCCCACCGAGACCAGGGCGGTATTGACGTGGCCGTACACGGTGACGGTGCCGTCGTCGCCGCGCACCCGTACCCACATCCCGAATCCGGCCGCGGGACCCGCATCAATGACGGTGCCATCCTCGACGGCGAAGATCGGTGTACCGATGGGCGCCGCGATATCGACCCCGGGATGCAGCACACCCCAGCGCTGCCCATACCCGGAAGTGAAGGCGCCCGAGGCGAATTTGGTGAACAGCGGCCGCAGCTGCGCCTCCGCCTCCGCCGCGAGATCCTGCGCGAACTTGCTGCCGTTCTCCAGCACATCGGAGAACTGTCCGAGATCGGTCGGCGCCGCGAGATCGAGCAGTTCCGGCGCCGCCGGAAGCTCGGCACTCACCGGCTCCGCCGCCCGCTGCTGACCAACCGCCTGCAATTCACCCGTCTGCGGCGCCTTCTCGGTCCCCGCCGCGAAATTCTGCCCCGCCGCCACAATCGCCCCTGCCGCCACCGCAATAACCGCCGCCCGCCCCCGCAACGCCCTTGGCGGTGCAGGCACTCGATGCGCACCCCCGCGCTTGCGCCCAACCCGCCGCTCCGCCATGTCATTACGGCTGTCCGCCCGGCCAGCTGTCCGCCACTGGTCGGTGTCGTGGATCGGATCCGTGTCGTGGAAATGGCCCGCGTCCTGGTTCGGGTCCGCATCGTGGCCAAGGTCTGCGCGGTAGCCCGGACTCCTGCCGAATCGCTGGCGCATGCCGCTGCTCTGGTCTGTGTTGTAGCTCCGGCGTGCACCGTGCTCCTGGCCCGGGTATGCGCTGTAGCTCTGGTCTGTGCTGTGCGGCGGATTCGTGTCGAATTGTTGGTTTGTGTAGTGGTTCTGGTTTGCGTTGTAGCTGTAGTCCAGTTCTGCGTCGTGGTTCGGGTATGCGCTGTAGCTCTGGTCTGTGCTGTGCGGCGGATTCGTGTCGAATTGTTGGTTTGTGTAGTGGTTCTGGTTTGCGTTGTAGCTGTAGTCCAGTTCTGCGTCGTGGCTCGCGTATGCGCTGTAGCTCTGGTCTGGGCCGTGCGGCAGATTCGTGTCGAATCGGTGGTCCGCGTAGTTACGCTGGTCCGCGCTGTAATCCAGGTCCGCGCTGTAATCCAGGTATGCGCTGTGTTGCAGGTCCGCGTCGTGGTTCGGGTATCCGTCGTGGCTCGGGTATGCGCTGTAGCTCTGGTCAGTGCTGTACCACGAACTCGCGTCGAACCGTTCGTCTGTGCCGTAGGTCTGATCCACGCTGTAGCCCTGGCCCACGCTGTACTCCTGGGCCGCGAGGCGGTTCTGGCCCGCGTCGTAGCCCTGGGCATCGCTGCCGGACGGCGAAAGTGGCTGCGACCAGGGATCACTCAGGTGCCAGGGTTCGCGGCTAGCGGGGCGGTTGGGAGATTGCCAGGAATTATCTAGGTAGTGCTGTACCGGGCGGCCTTGCCTATTGGACCCGGTTGTTCTCTCGCGACTCATCAGTGTGACCGAAGCATGCCGGGATGATGTCTGAAATGTCCTGAGCGCCAGGAAATTTCGAAAGTTGCTGGTCTTCGCGTGGTGAGTGCGGCGTTCAGGGTGTTCGCAACGCGCATCTAGAGCGTCATCCTCCGGTCGCGATTACTGAGGGGGAATCGGGTCCATCGACGGTAACGAATCGATTGCGGCAGCGCAACCATTGTTCGATGAATCCCATTGCCGCACTCCGAGTTTGGTTCCAAGATGTCCGAAACCGTCAAGAATGGTCGGCCGGAGGTCTCGACCAGCAGCCTGAATACTGGCTCGCCATTTGTGCGCGAACCGCCATTCGACTCGGCTTGGCGATACTTGTCTGCCCACAGCGCGCCGGGTCATGCGCGCAGCCGATCAACGTACGCCTCGAAGTTGGCCCCAAAGGCAAATTGCCCGGCCTCGAGCGATCCGGCCCCGAAACAGTTCGGGAAAGCCGAAACACTCAGTCCCGCTGCGGCCCCAAGCTGATGCCCCGCGTCGCCAGCCAGGGCAGCGGATCGACCTTGTCGACCCCGTTCAACCAGACCTCGAAATGGCAGTGCGGGCCGGTCGAGAAACCACGGTTGCCGATGGTGGCGATCTGGTCGCCTGCCATGACTCGCTGTCCCTGCGACACGGTGGCGGTGTCGACATGTCCGTAGATGGTGACGGTGCCGTCATCGTGCAGCAGTCGGACCCACATGCCGAAGCCCGAGGCCGGTCCCGCTTCGATCACGGTGGCGTCGGCGACGGCGTAGATCGGGGTGCCGATCGGGCCCGCGATATCGACGCCGAGGTGCTGTACGCCCCAGCGCGCGCCGAAGCCGGAGGTGAAATTGCCCGCGGCGAACTTGGTGAACAGCGGGCGGAGCTTCGAGGCCTCCTGTGCCGCCATATCTTCGGCGAACTTCTGGCCCTTTTGCAGCATGTCGCCGAACTGCCCGAGATTGGTCGGGGCCGAGACATTGAGCACCTGCGGCGAATCCGGCGCAGAGTTGGGGTCGGCCACGCTGACCGACTGCGCGGCGATCTCGTGGATCTGGCCCGCGGCCTCGTAATCAACGGCCTGTGAGGGCTGTTCGGGCGAGGCGAAGGCGGCCTGTCCGGCGGCAACCACCGCACCCGCGGCGACGGCGACGACCGCGGCGCGGCCTTTGAGCGAGGCGGGCGGTGCGGGCATCCGATGCGCGCCGCCGCTACCGCGGTTCGCGCGACGGGCCGGAATGACAGTGGGACCGGCCGGAGATTCCGGATCCTCGGACTCCCAAGCGGAGTCCTCGCCATCCCAGGAGTCGTCGGCATCCCAGGATCCGTCCGCCTCCGGCGTCCAAGATGCCTCGGCGTCGGGAGCCCAGGAATTGTCACCCTCGGGCGTCCAGGAATCCTCGGACGCCCACGCGCCGCCGTCGGACCAAGAATCGGCTTGCGCCCAGGACTGCGACTGCGCCCATGAGTCGGACTGCTGCTGCGGCTCGGCCTGCGACCACGAATCAGCCTGCGACCACGAATCGTTCGCGTCCCAGGAGTTGTCATCGTGCTCGTAACCGGCCGCTGCGGCGTACCTGTGATCGGAGCCCCGCGACGCGGTACCGAACGGATCTACCGCCGCACTGGAATGTCCGCCGTGTGCGTCATCGTCATCGGAACGATAACGATGTCCGGAGCGAGCGCGATTATCGGAAGCGAAGGTCGAGCGATGGTTCATCGGTTGTGCCACATCATCGAGCGAGAGATCGCGGTGTCGAACTGCCTGCCAAGAGGCGCTATGGAACGGCTCTCCGTTAGCGGAGTGCTGTGCTGCGTCAAGCTTGCCGTCCTCCTAGTCGTGACCGTGTTGTGACATCGACCGCAATGACGGTAACGAAACGATTGCGAGGTCCGCAAGCGCTACGTGCGATCAATCCAAACATGTGAGATTCATCACGGTAACGCACCGGAATATCTCACTGTTTTCGGGGCATGTGCGTGAGATTGTCCGACGACAACTCGTAGTAGAAGGTGTCGCCCGACGGGTATCGTTGGCTCTACCTGCCGCACCGTCAACAACCTACTCACGAGTAGCCTTGGCCAGGCGTTTTCCGGCCCTGGGCGGCACGCCGTGACCTGCGCCACTTACGATGAACGTGGCCGTTTGGCCCTCCATGTGACTGGTTAAAGTCCGACCCGACCCGCTTCCGACGTCGGGCCGCCAACAAAGACGTTGTCATCACAACGCAGACGAGACGGTGAGTACATGGATCTCTTCGAATATCAGGCGAAGGAGCTCTTCGTTAAGCACGGAGTGCCTTCGTCCGAGGGCCGCGTCACGGACACGGCCGAGGACGCCCGCGCTATCGCGGCGGAAATCGGCAAGCCGGTGATGATCAAGGCCCAGGTGAAGGCCGGTGGTCGCGGCAAGGCGGGTGGCGTCAAGTTCGCCGCCACCCCGGACGACGCGTTCACGCACGCGCAGAACATCATCGGCCTGGATATCAAGGGCCATATCACCAAGAAGATCCTGGTCGCCGAGGCCAAGGACATCGCGGAGGAGTACTACATCTCCTTCCTGCTCGACCGCTCCAACCGCACCTACCTGGCCATGTGCTCGGTGGAAGGCGGCATGGAGATCGAAGAGGTCGCCGCGACCAAGCCGGAGCGCCTGGCCAAGGTACCGGTCGACGCCGTCAAGGGTGTCGACCTCGCGTTCGCCCGCTCGATCGCCGAGCAGGGCCACCTGCCCGCCGATGTCCTCGACGCGGCGGCCATCACCATCCAGAAGCTCTGGGAGGTGTTCGTCGGTGAGGACGCCACCCTGGTGGAGGTCAACCCGCTGGTCCGCACCCCCGACAACGAGATCCTCGCGCTCGACGGCAAGGTGACCCTGGACGAGAACGCCGAGTTCCGGCACCCGGATCACGAGGCGTTCGCGGATAAGGACGCGACCGACCCCCTGGAGCTCAAGGCCAAGGAGAACGACCTCAACTACGTCAAGCTCGACGGCGAGGTCGGCATCATCGGCAATGGCGCCGGTCTGGTCATGTCCACCCTGGACGTCGTCGCGTACGCGGGCGAGAACCACGGTGGCGTCAAGCCCGCCAACTTCCTCGACATCGGCGGTGGCGCATCGGCCGAGGTCATGGCCGCCGGTCTGGACGTCATCCTGGGCGACGCGCAGGTCAAGAGCGTGTTCGTGAACGTCTTCGGCGGCATCACCGCGTGTGACGCGGTCGCCAACGGCATCGTGAAGGCGCTGGAAATCCTCGGCGACGAGGCGAACAAGCCGCTGGTCGTCCGTCTCGACGGCAACAAGGTCGACGAGGGCCGCAAGATTCTCGTCGATGCCGCGCACCCGCTGATCACGCTCGCGCAGACAATGGACGAAGGCGCCGACAAGGCCGCCGAACTGGCAGCGGCCAAGTAAAGGAACCGGAAATGTCTATCTTCCTCAACAAGGATTCCAAGGTCATCGTCCAGGGCATCACCGGCGGTGAGGGCACCAAGCACACCGCGCTGATGCTGAAGGCCGGCACCCAGGTCGTGGGCGGTGTCAACGCGCGCAAGGCGGGCACCACCGTTGCGCACACCGACAAGGACGGCAACCCGATCGAGCTGCCGGTCTTCGGCACCGTCGAAGAGGCCATCAAGGCGACCGGCGCCGACGTGTCCATCGCGTTCGTGCCGCCGAAGTTCTCGAAGGACGCCATCATCGAGGCCATCGACGCGGAGATCCCGCTGCTCGTGGTCATCACCGAGGGCATCCCGGTGCAGGACACCGCCTACGCGTGGGCCTACAACGTGGAGAAGGGCAACAAGACCCGGATCATCGGCCCGAACTGCCCCGGCATCATTACCCCCGGCGAGTCGCTGGTCGGCATCACCCCGGCCAACATCACCGGCAAGGGCCCGGTCGGCCTGGTGTCGAAGTCCGGCACCCTGACTTACCAGATGATGTACGAGCTGCGTGATTTCGGCTTCTCCACCGCCATCGGCATCGGCGGCGACCCGGTCATCGGCACCACCCACATCGACGCCATCGAGGCGTTCGAGAAGGATCCCGAGACCAAGCTGATCGTGATGATCGGCGAGATCGGCGGCGACGCCGAGGAGCGGGCCGCGGCCTACATCAAGGCCAATGTCACCAAGCCGGTCGTCGGCTACGTCGCGGGCTTCACCGCTCCCGAGGGCAAGACCATGGGCCACGCTGGCGCCATCGTCTCCGGTTCGGCCGGTACCGCCCAGGCGAAGAAGGACGCACTCGAGGCCGCCGGCGTCAAGGTCGGCAAGACGCCGTCCGAGACCGCCGCACTGGCGCGCGAGATCCTGGAGAAGGCAAGCGTCACCGCCTGATCCATCGCATTCGCACAAAGGCCGCCTTCCGGTTCTCCGAAGGCGGCCTTTGTTGTCGGCTCAGAGGAAATGGGCCACCGAGGCGATACCGAAGGCGAGGCTGTACACCGCGAACGGCAGCAGTGAATTCGATTTGAAGTAGCGCTCCAGGAAGCGGACCGCCAGATACGCCGCGCCGCCCGCGACAATCGATCCGACCAGCACCTGACCCAGGATGCCGTCACCCTGTGGGCCGGCCAATGTAGGCAGCTTCAGCACGCCCGCGGCCAGAATGACCGGCGTGGCAAGCAGGAAGGCGAATTTCGCCGCGTCCTCATGGTCCAAACCGCGCAGCAGGCCGCCGACCATTGTCATGCCGGAGCGGCTGATGCCCGCGAACAGTGCACCGGCCTGCGAGACGCCGATGATCAACGCGTCCTTGATCGACAGATCGCCCAGGCCGACCGGCTCTTCCTCCGCCGTCGCCACGAAATATCCCTCTTCGATGGCCTTGGCCCGCGCCTCGGCCTCGGCGAAGCGGCGGCCGTAGTCGGCGAGCGTCGGCTGGCTGCGGCGGCGCAGTACCTCGCCGGTGATCAGTACAACGCCGTTGAGCGTCAGGAACAGGCCCGCCGCAAGGGGTTTCGCGAACAGGGTACGCAGCGGATGTTCCAGCAGCAGCCCGAGGATGCCGACCGGGACGGTCGCCAGGACTACGAGCCAGGCCAGGCGCTGGGTCGAGGTTTCGATCCGCCGGGTGCGCAGTGTGGTGAGTAAGCCGGTGACGATATCGACCCAGTCGCGCCAATAGAACACCAGCAGCGCGATCGCCGTCGCCACATGCAGCCCGACCACGAAGGCGAGATACGGCGTACCGGAATCGGAATCGCCCTGAGTGACCAGCTCGCTCCAGGACCCACCCAGCCATGCGGGCACCAAAACGGAATGACCCAGGCTGGAAATCGGGAACAGTTCGGTTATGCCTTGCAATGCGCCGATCACAACGGCTTGGGTATACGTGAGCATCGCCTGACAGCTTGGCATGCCGACCCCGCCCCGGCCTTCCCAGAATCAGACCTGTGTCCGTTTTGAAATGCTTGTCCGAGTTGAAGTTTCAGTCGGTGTTCGGACTTGCTACGGCCACCTCGGCCGATCCGCTTCCGCTATCGCGTCGTGGCCTGGACAGCATAGCGAGATCAATGGTGAGCGGAAACGGATCCTCGAGCCGCACCACACCGCTGACTCGTGGTGCGATTTCGTATTCACCGGTGTCAATGTTCAAGCGATACATGGTCATGCCGATCGATTCGAGGTCAACGATGTCGATCACCCAGTAGTGCGGAATGCCATTGACGGCGTACTCGCCTGCTTTGGTCGAATAGTCGCGGACCGCGGACTCATCGGACGCGGTGACCTCGATGGCGAGCGCAATCTGATCACTGCGGATCCGTGCCTGCGCGTCGATGTCGGCCTGCGTCACCACGACAGCGGGCACTCGACGCTGGGAGCGTCCGACGGGCAGCTCCGCTGTTATTTCGGCGAACGCTTCCCATCCCGCGGGCGACTGGCGTTCGAGTTGAAAGACCAGCCGCGTGATGGCGCGGCGATGTGGAGGTGCTGGGCAGGCGCTTACGAGTAAGTGTCCATTTTCGATCTCGTAGCGATGGCTGGTGTCGATCGCAGAGCGTCGAACTCTTGCACGCTGATCGGCTGTCCATGCGAGATCGGCACATTCTCGACTTTCATTGATCCGCCTCCTTGCCCCGACGTCTTGTGTGATGTGGGAAGGTGCCCAAATCTCGGTATCGACACAATGTTCGCATCCGTATGGGCCGGTGATCCCGTCGGATGAACTCGGCTCGATGGCGATGTCCGGCGGGCCGTGCGGAGCGCGGCGAGATTGTGATGCTGCTGCCGCGGTGCGGAATTGCCGCGGGTTGGGTGCCCGCTGGTGTGGGTCCGCGCGGGTTGGAGCGGGTGGGCAGCGGGGGGTTGGCACTGCCATGCTGGGGGCGTGGATGTGCTGGTGTTGGGCCCAGTGCAGGTGTGGGCAGGCGAAGACGGTGTCGCCATCGATCGGCCGTTGGAGCGGGCCGTATTGGTGCGGTTGGCATTAGCGGGTGGGGTGCCGGTGCCGGATGGGCGGCTGGCCGAGGATCTGTGGGGTGGTGATATCGAGCGGCCGGTGCAGCGGTTGCGAGTGGTGGTGTCACGACTGCGGGCCGCGCTGGGGGCACATGCCGAAGTTGTCCTGCGCACGTCGGCCGGGTATCACACGACCGTCAGTGCTGCGGATCTGAGGATGGCCGAAGCGGCGGCGCAGCGGCTGTACAGCGCGCGCCGCGGTGGCGATCATGCGGCGGTCGCGGCGGCGGCGCGGGAGGCGCTTGCACTGTGGCGTGGGCATGCCCTTGCGGATCTGCGGGCTGTGCCGTTTGCGGCAGCCGAGGGTGAGCGCCTTGATGATTGGCGGTTGGCGCTGACGATCGCGGGGCTGGAGGCGAATCTCCAGCTCGGTGCGGCCGGCGAGGTGGTCACCGAGCTCATCGGTCTGGTTGCCCGGTATCCACTGCACGAGCCGCTGTCCGGGCTGTTGGCGCTGGCGCTGTATCGCACTGGGCGACAAGCGGATGCGCTGGCCCGGCTCGCCCGATTGCGCAGAACCCTTGCAGCGGAATTGGGCGTCGACCCTGCACCCGAGACGGCGCGGCTGGAATTGCGCATCCTCGACCACGATCCAACGCTGCACCTCACGGCCGCCGCGTCAGCTGGCATCGATCCGGCCACTACACCGTCCGGCACTGGTGTGACCGATCTTCCGTTCGGCAGCGGTGCGACCGCTGCACCGTCCGGCGGAGGCGTGGCCGGTGCGCCGTTCGGCATCGGTCCGGCCGCTGCATCG